>JACORX010000256.1 GCA_016179165.1 Candidatus Rokuibacteriota bacterium
ACCGCCACGAGAGTCTCCGTGGCCTGAGGCCCCGCCGCGGCCATGCCGCCGCCCACCGCCAGAGCGCCCTTGGCCCGAGCGAAAGCGTGGGCGACGCGCTTGATCGCATCGACGGAGACGCCCGAGACTAGGGCTACCCTCGCGAGATCCACGCCCTTGACCGCGTCGCGCATCGCGCCCGCTGGAGCCTCCTTGGCCTGAAGCCCCTCGTCGACGATCGCCTTGAGGACCGCCAAGGCCAGAAGCCCTTCCGTGCCGGGGGCATTGCGCAGCCATTCGTCCGCGTTGGCGGCCGTCATGGACTGGCGCGGCTCGACGGCGACGAACGTACCAGCCCGCCCACGGCCGAGCGCGTGCATCTTGGCAAATGAACCGGCGTAAGAAACTGGGTTGAGCCAGGTCTCGAGGAAGTCGGCGCCGAAGGACAGCACATAGCCCGCGTCCTCGATGGCGTAGTGCGGGATGGCGTCGCGGCCGAAGGTCGCGCGGTTGGCCGCGCGGAGGGCTTCGTAGCCGAGCGGCTCGTACGCGATGCGCGGCCGCGCACCGAGCGCACGCGTCCATTCGTCCATGAGCCGTCCGAGGCTTCCCGTCTCAAGGCCGGTTACGAGGGCGATCCGGCTCCCCTCCCGTCTCTTGACGAGCTCCGCCAGGCTGCCTGCGAACTGCTTCTCCGCCTCATCCCAGCCGACCGGCTTGCCTGCCTTGAGCGGGCCGCGGTAGCGGTCCGGGTGGTACAGCCCCTGGAGCGCGGCCTGGCCACGGATGCAGAGGGCGCCCGCATTGACCGGATGGTCGGGATTGCCCTCCAGCTTGATGACCCTTCCGTCGCGGTTCTTGGCGACGAGGCCGCAGCCCGCCGGGCACTCGCGGCACACCGTGGAAAAGTACGAGGCCACGCCCGGCACGATCCCGTCCGGCGGGACTACGTATGGAATCAGCTTCTGCGGTACCCGCCCCAGCAGCTCGTCGGCGTCCTGGCCGCAGCCGCCTGCGGCCACGGCCGCCCCGGAGGTCGCGACGATCTTGAAGAATGACCGGCGATCGATCCCGCTCATTCACCTCTCCGTGCAGCCCCGGCCCTGGGCTGGGACCGGCTGCCGCGGTGAGGAAACGGGGGCGCCTGGATTCCGGAGGAGGAAGCTGGGACGGAAACGGCGAGCTCACCGACCATCTACGCTCGTACGCTCCTCGCGCGGCATCGCGCAGGCAAGACGTAAGCTCCCAAGACGTGCGATCCAGGTTAGCAGGCCGCCGATAAGGGCCCATCTGCTTCGTTGGGGCCCTCGGCCGCACGCTCAACGTAGAGAGACTACGCCTCGCGTGCGCCCGGCGGGCACCGCCTCGCATCTGGGCCCTTCTCGCCACCCTACGCCGGCAAACGGAACGACGAGGCTCCGGGCTCGCGGCCTTGCGAACCGTATCACGCGGGAAAATCGAGGTCAATAGAGATGTCCGGCCAAGGGGCCCAGCGGGCCCCAGCTAGCCGACGTAAACCGGCTCAGTGGGCGCTGGCGAAGGCCCGGCGGGCCGCTCCTGCGGCCTCCTCGAGGTCGGAGGCGCCGTGGGCGAGCGACACGAAGGCCGCCTCGAACTGCGAGGCGGCGAGGAAGACGCCGCCGTCGAGCATCGCGTGGAAGAAGCGCCCGTAGCGCGCCGTGTCCGAGCGCTTGGCGGAAGCGAAGTCGGTCACCGGCGCGGCGGTGAAGAAGGCGGTCAGCATCGAGCCGACGCGGTTGACCACGAGCGGCACGCCGGCGGCCTTCGCCCCGTCGACGAGGCCCGCCTCGAGCCGCGCTCCAGATTCTTCGAGGCGCGCGTAGACCCCGGGGCTCGCGAGCGCTCGCAGCGTGGCAAGCCCCGCCGCCACGGCGAGCGGGTTGCCGGAGAGCGTCCCCGCCTGGTAGACGCCGCCGAGCGGCGCCACGCGCTCCATGACCGCCCGCCCGCCGCCGTAGGCGCCCACCGGAAGGCCGCCGCCGATGATCTTGCCGAGGCAGGTGAGATCCGGCCGCACGCCGTACAGCGCCTGGGCACCGCCGTAGGCGACGCGGAAGCCGGTGATCACCTCATCGAAGATCAGCAGCGCCCCGTACGTGTCGCAGATGGCTCTCAGCCCCTGGAGGAAGCCGGCCGCCGGTGGCACGACGCCCATGTTGCCGGCGACGGGTTCGACGATGATGGCGGCCACTTCCCTCCCCCGCGCCCTCATGAGGCGCTCGACGGCGGGAAGGTCATTGAACGGCACGGTCACTGTCAGCGAAGCGAGGACCGCGGGAACGCCCAGGCTGTCCGGCACACCGAAGGTGGCGCCGCCCGAGCCTGCCTTGACCAGCAGGCTGTCGGCGTGGCCGTGGTAGCACCCCTCGAACTTGACGATGACGTCGCGCCCCGTGGCGCCTCGTGCCAGACGGATGGCGCTCATCGCGGCCTCGGTGCCGGAGGAGACGAGGCGCGTCATCTCCATGGAGGGCACCGCGCGCGCGATCAGCTCCGCCAGGTCCACCTCCGCCGCCGTAGGGGCGCCGTAACTCGTCCCGCGGGCGAGCGCCTCGCCCACGGCCTCGACCAGCATGGGCGCGGCGTGGCCCAGGATCAGCGGACCCCACGAGCCCAGGAAGTCGATATAGGTGCGGCCGTCCACGTCAGTGATGCGGCAGCCCTCGGCGCGCGCAACGAAGAAGGGCCTGCCGCCAACGCCGCGGAAGGCGCGCACGGGACTGTTGACGCCGCCGGGGATCACCCGCTGGGCTCTCTCAAAGAGCCCGTCCGAGCTTTGCGGAATCGCGCCTCCGGGATCAGTCATCCGGCTTCCTCCACTCGACGGCGCCGAAGTCGCGGAGCCCCGGGTCCCAGCGGAACACCCCCACCTCCGTCACGCGGCGCTCCATGACGGAGAGCACCACGTAGGTCGCGTCGGGATAGGCAGGCTCGCCGTTGATCAAGGCGTTGGCCCTGTCGGTGGGGGAAAAGTATGCGCCGGCGTCGATGTGCGAGTGGTAGATCGTCTCGACCCGAAAGCCCTGCGCCTCGTGGCGGCCCATGGCGATCAGGTCCCGCGGGTCGATGTAGTAGGCCGTCCGCGCGTCTCGATGGTGGCGCTTCGGATCCTTGGCGTGCAGCTCGTTCTGGATGTTGCGGCACACCAGGAGCAAGCGCTCGGGCTGCGCGCCCGGCCGCTCCATCACGACCCCGCAGCACTCGGACGGGTACTCCGCAAGCGCCTGGGCCTGGATCCTCCCGTACTCCTCCGGAGTCAGGATCATCGTGCGCGAGTCAGCCCCAGGCAGGGGCCGGCCCGCCCCCTGCAAGGGCAGGCCCGCCCCCTGCAAGGGCAGGAATGATCGAAACCTCGTCGCCATCCTTCAGCGACGTCTGAAGCCCCTGGAGCGACTCGATGCCCTCGTTGTTTACGTAGATGTTGACGTGGTGATGGACTTCGCCGGCCTCGTTGCGGACGAGACCCTTGAGGCCGCTGAAGCGCCCCTCGAGCTCATCGAGCAGCCCGCGGACGTCACGCGCATCGACGGACACGCGGTCCTTGTTGTTCGTGGCGCGGCGAAACGGCGTGGGAATATAGATGTCAATGCTCATGGCTCTTCTCCTCGCGTTCCTAGCAGGCCGCTGAAAAAGGCCCATCTGCTTCGTTGGCGCCCTCGGCCGCACGCTCCACGTACAGGAAGTACGCCTCGCGTGCGGCCATCGGGCGCCGCCTCGCATCTGGACCGGTTTGAGCAGCCTGCAGGACCCAGTAGAGATCCTCCGGGACCCGCATTCCTGGGAGCGCCGGCATCTGCCGGGGCGTGAGAAGGGAG
>JACORX010000264.1 GCA_016179165.1 Candidatus Rokuibacteriota bacterium
TCGCGCGCTCTGGGGCAGCGACTACCGGCTGATCGCGGACTCGGCGTTGACCGCGAGCCTGCGTCTCGGTCCCGTCACCCTCAACCGGGGCCGTCTCGCTGCTGCCGTAGCGGCCCTGACGGTGATTGCGTTGCTCTGGTTCGCCCTCACGCGCACGCGCTGGGGCCGGGCCGCGCGGGCGACGAGCCTCGACGCGGAGTCGGCCGCGCTGCTCGGCATCAACACCGACTTCGCCGCGCTCACGACCCTGCTGCTGTCAGCCGCCCTCGCGGGCGCGTCGGGCGTGCTCTTCGCAACGCTCCACTACGTCCATCCGGCCGGCGGCGGGTCCCTCGTCATGGTCAGCATCGTGCTCGCGCTCTGGGCCGGCATCGGGCGGATCCCGAGCCTGCTGGCGGCGGGTGTCGCGCTCGGGCTCGTCGAGACGCTCGGCGTCGCCTGGGCGGGGCCCGGCTGGCGCGAGACCCTGGTCGCGGCGGCGCTGTTCCTCTCGCTGATGGCCCGCGGCGGCAGCCTCGCCCGCGGGATGACGGCTGCCGGCCGCCCACGATGAGCGGGAAGCGCTCGGGGCTCGTGGCGGTGACGGCACTATTGGTCCTGCTTCCGGCAGTCGGCCTTCCTCCCTACTACCTGCATCTGCTGGCGACCGCCTTCGTCCTTGCCACACTCGCCTCGGCCTGGAGCGTTCTTGCCTGGGGAGGGCAGATCTCCTTCGGCCAGGCAACCTTCTTCGGCGTGGGCGCCTACGCAGCGGCCCTCGCCGCGATCCACGGCGTCGCGTCGTGGGCCGCGCTCGCGCTCGGCGCCGCTGCCGGCGCGGCAGCGGGCGCGCTCGTGAGCGTGGCGGCCCTGCGGCTCCACGGCGCGCCGCTGGCGCTGGCCACGCTCGCCTGCGCCGAGATCGGCCGGGGCATCGCGCTCAACTGGGAATGGCTGACCGGGGGCGGCGCGGGGATCGTCGGAATCCCCGCCCTACCGGGCCCCGCGTCGTCGCCGCGCGCCGCCGCCTACTACGTGGCGCTCCTCCTGCTGATCATCACGCTCTCCGTCTTCTCATGGATGACCGGTTCGCGGCTGGGGCTGGCGCTCGCCGCGGTGCGCGAAGATTCGGAGCGGGCGAGTCTGCTCGGCGTCAACCCCTCGACCTGGAAGCTCGCCGCCTTCACGCTCTCAGGCGGGCTCACCGGGGCGGCCGGCGGGCTCTACGCCCACATGGTGCGCGTCGTGGAGCCCGATCTCGTGTTCAGCTCCTGGTACTCCCTGGCCCCGCTCATCATGGCGACGCTCGGCGGGCCGCGCACCGTGCTGGGCCCTGCCGCGGCGGCCATCGGCCTCTACCTCGCGAACGAGCTCGTGCTCCAGCCGGTGGTCCCCGCGCTCCACCAGGTCGGGTACGCGCTTGCGCTCATCGCCGCGGTCCTCTTCCTACCGGGGGGACTGGGCGGGCTCGTCGTGAGGCGCCGCCGTGCCGCTCCTTGAAGGCCGGGGCCTCTGCGTGGACTACGGCCGCGTCCGCGCTCTCGACGGCGTGGACGTGGAGATCGAAGAGGGACAGGTCATCGGCCTGCTCGGCCCGAACGGCTCGGGCAAGACCACGCTCCTCAATGTCCTGTGCGGGCTCCTCCGCCCGACGGTGGGCGTGGTCCGCTTCGACGGCGCCCTCGTCACCGGAAAACCTCCATGGGCCTTCGGCAGGCTCGGCATCGGGCGCACCTTCCAGATCCCGCGCCCCTTCGCGGGGCTGACCGTCCTGGACAGCGTCCTCGTCGGTGTGACTCTCAGCAAAAGGCGGAGGCTCATTCGCACCGCAGATCGCCGTCGCGAGGCCGAGCGGCTCCTGGCCATCGTCGGGCTCGACGACAAGGCGGGCGCCCTCTCGACCGAGCTCTCGCTCGGACAGATGAAGCGCCTCGAGCTGGCCGTGGCGCTGTCCACCCGCCCGCGCCTCCTCCTCCTGGACGAGCTCGCGTCGGGGCTATCGCCGCAGGGCCGCGGCGAGGTGCTGCGGTTCTACGCGCGCCTCCGGGAGCGCGGAATCACCATCGTCGCGGTCGAGCACTCCATCGGCACGCTGGCGAGCGTCTCTGACCGGCTGATTTTGCTACATGGCGGGGTGATCGCGGCCGAGGGCCCGGCATCGAGCGTGCTCGCCTCGCCACGCGTCGCTCAGGCCTACCTCGGCGGCAGCGATGAGTGAGCCGCGGCCGCTGATCGAAGCGCGCGATCTCCACGCCGGCTACGGCCTAGCGCAGGTGCTCCGCGGCGCCTCGGTCGACGCCGCCGGGGGCGAGATCGTCGCGCTTCTCGGGCCCAACGGCGCCGGCAAGTCAACGCTCCTTCGTGTGATCGCCGGGCTTCTCCGCGCGACGCGCGGCGGCCTCCTCTTAGACGGCCTACCCATCGGGCCCTCGCCTCCGTGGGAGATCGCCGCGCGAGGGCTCGTCATGGTCCCCGAGGGCGGGCGCGCGTTCGAGCCGCTCTCGGTGCGCGAGAACCTGGAGCTGGGCGCCTTCCTTCCCAGCGCGCACGCGCGGGCGGAAGAGACGATCCGGGAGGTCTTCGCGCTCTTTCCCATCCTGGAGGCTCGGCAGCGTGGGCGCGCCGAGAACCTCTCGGGCGGAGAGCGGCAGATGCTGGCGATCGGGCGCGGGCTCATGGCGCGCCCGCGGGTGCTCTGTCTCGACGACCCCTTTCTCGGCCTCGGGCGCGACGTCGCGGACAAGGTCGGCGACGCCATCCGGGCCGTCGCGGCGCGCGGCGTCGCGGTGCTCCTGGCCGGTCAGCACGTGCGCCGGCTGCTCCGCCTCGCCCACCGCGGGTACGTCCTCGAGGAGGGCCGAGTCCTGATAGAAGGCGCGAGCCCCGCGCTCGGCGACGATCCACGCCTCGCGCGCGCGCTGCTCGACGTGGGGCGGGACATCAGTTGAGCGCCCGCGTGGGCGTGAGCGCGCGCGTGGTATGCTCCGGCGGGTGAAGGCGAAATGGCTGCTGGTCATCCTGGCTCCTACCCTCCTGCTGCTGGCCGGAAGCGTCCTCGTCCTCATGTTCCGGCCGCATCCGGTCCCGAAGACCGCCACAGCCGTGCAGCGCACGTATCTCACCCGCTGCGCCACCTGTCACGCCGCCAACGGCCGGGGCTCGTGGCGCGCGACCATCTACTTCATCCAGCCTGGTGACCTGACGGACCGCGAGGCCATGGCCCGGCTTTCCGACGACTACCTCTTCGGCATCATCAAGGACGGCGGGGCGACGATCGGCAAGCCCGGCATGCCCGCCTTCGGCTATCATCTGACCGACCCCGAGATCCGCGCGCTGGTCGCGCACGTGCGGGCGCTCTCGGCTCCCAGGTAGCGCAGATCACCGCATCCAGCCCGGAGGATTCCCCGATGACCACGGACCTGCTCGAGACGATCAAGGACGGCGTCGCGGTGCTGACCATGAACCGGCCCGACCGGCTGAACGCGATGTCGCGCCCGATGCTGGACGCGATGCTGGAAGCCCTCGCGCGGCTGGCGGATGACCCGGAGGTGGGCGCGGTCGTGCTCACGGGCGCGGGCCGCGGCTTCTGCGCCGGCGGCGACGTCAAAGCCATGGCCGAGGGCACCGAGCTCGGCGGCACCACGATGGAGGAGAAAGCCCAAGCGCTGCGCTCACGGATGGAAACCTCGCGGCTCCTCCACGAGATGCCCAAGCCCACCATCGCCATGGTGCGCGGGGCCGCGGCGGGCGCGGGGCTCTCCCTGGCGCTGGCCTGCGACATGCGCGTGGCGGGCGACACGGCGCGGTTCGGCACGGCCTTCGCGCGCGTCGGCTACTCCGGGGACTTCGGCGGCAGCTTTTTCCTGACCCAGCTCGTCGGCACCGCGAAGGCGCGCGAGCTCTACTACACGGCGGAGCTGCTGGACGCGCAGCAGGCGCTGGCGCTGGGGCTCGTCAACCGGGTCGTGCCCGACGCCGGGCTCGAGGAGGAGACCATGGCGCTGGCCCGGAAGATCGCGAATGGACCGCGCGTCGCGCTCCGCTACATGAAGCGCAACATGAACGCCGCGGAGTCGGGCTCGCTCAAGGAGCAGCTCGACCTCGAGGCGTGGCACCACACACGGACCGGCATGACCGAGGACCACAGGGAAGCGGCGCGCGCCTTCGTCGAGAAGCGCGAGCCCGTCTTCAAGGGGCGCTGAGCGATGGCCAGGCTCCCCGACATCCTCGGCTCGCTCGACCCCGCCGCGCAGAAGGTGTACGAGCGGATCGCCGCCAAGCGCGGAAAGATCCGCGGCCCCTACGTCCCGCTGATGCACCACCCTGCCCTCACCGAGCGCGTCGCCGACCTCGGTGAGTACCTGCGCTTCGGCGCCACCTTGCCGGGAGACCTGCGAGAGCTCGCCATCCTCATCACCGCGCGCCACGTCGCCCAGCCGTTCGAATGGGTCATGCACGCGCCTGTGGCGAAGAAGGAAGGACTCCCGGACGACGTCATCGAGCGGATCCGAGCTCGCGGCGACCTGGCCTCGCTGCCGGCGCGCTACGTGCGGGCCGCGCGGGTGGTACAGCACGTCCTCGCGCGCGAGTCGGTGCCGCAGCGCCTCCAGGACGAGATCCAGCAGGAAGTGAGCGTGACCGGCCTCATCGAGCTGGTCGTCCTGGCGGGCTACTACCAGACCATCGCGGCGGTCCTCTTCGCCTTCGACGTCCCGATCCCAGAGGGCACCCCCCAACCGTTCTAGCCAGGCCCCCGAGAAGGGCCCACATGCGCCATTTGGCGTCAGTGTTCTTGACGGTTCGGTAACAGGAGGGTCTGGACGTTGATTCTGGCGCGCTTACTTTCTATTGTAGTCGTTCTGTTCTGGCCGCTATGGTGCCTCGCTTTTGACTCAAAGGTGAGCACTGAATTTAGCCTCAACCAAGGAACGGGCTATTGCTTGGGTTGTCATGATGGGGTATCGGCCGCGTTGATTCATCGTAGCCATCTCGTAGATGTCAATTACGCGTTTGCCCAGATGCGCAGTAGGGGCAAACTCAAGCCGCCGGCAGCCTTAGATCCGGCCATCTATCTCAAGAATGACCAGCTCATTTGCGTGAGCTGCCACCATCCCGAGTCGCAGCAGCCGGCAAAGCTCGTACTGAGCAATGACGGATCCAGGCTCTGCCTGGCCTGCCATAACTCCTAGAGTCGTCGCTCCAGGAAACCCGCCGAATCCATAGCAGCCGGTGGTGCGGCGCGTCGCGCGCGAGATCCTACCCGCCGTGCGCGCTGCCCTCGCCGGCCGGTAACTCGCGTAGCGCGCGCACCGGCGACAGGACGAGCCACACGAAGCCGAGCAGACCGCGAGCGCCCGCAGGATGCGGTGGTGGGCCACCGCGTGGAGCCCCTCGACGATCTCCGCCGTCAGCCCCACGCGCTCGCCCGAGGCGGCGGGCCGCGGTTCCGTCGCGGGGATGCCTCGAAGGACGAGCGCCGAGACGAGGAACGACACCGCGTCTACCATCACGGCGACGGCGGCGCCGAGGGTGCCGAGGAGCGTGCCTCCGAGGCCCGGTCCCACCACCTGCGCGACGGACGCGGTGACCTCGATCTTGCCGTTGGCCTCGACCAGCTTGTCGCGATCGACGAGCGTCGGGAGGAGCGACAGGTAGGCCACGTCGAAGAGCACGCTGAGAGCGCCGGTGGAGAGCGCCACCACGTAGAGGATCTCCATCCGGAGCGTGCCGGCTTCGGCGGCAAGCGGGATCAGGAGGAGAAGCGCGGCGCGGCCCACGTCCGCCGCGATCATGAGGGGCCGGCGCCGGAGCCGGTCCACCCACACGCCCGCGAAGAGGCCGACCAGCAGGATGGGCGCCGAGCCGGCCGCCGAGAGGAGGCCCATCTGCCACGGCGTGGCGCCCAGCGAGAGCGCGGCGCCAGCGGCCTCAGCGTCAGCGGACGGGAGTGCCCTCCTCGAAGCGCTCGTCGGGCGTCTCGGCGAAGAGCTCGGCGGGGTAGAAGTCGCGGAAATCCCGCTCGATGCGCTCGTAGGGGAAGTCCGACCACAGGCCGTGGTCGCAGGTGTACTCCATGTGGCGCCGCTGGGCCACGTCGAACTCCTGGAAGATTGCGTCCGAGCGGCCGTCGAACTCGGTGGGCCGCACACCAAAGCGCTCGCACATCTCGATGTTGAAGGCGGGGGCGGCCTTGACCCACCGGCCGTCGAGCCAGATCACCGCGTAGCCGTGATGGATAAACGCCGTCTTCCCGCCCATCTTGGCCTTGAGCTTCTCGGTGGTCAGGTGGTTGACCACATCCGACAGGCCGATCCCCGCCGGGATGCCCACCGCCCGTATGGCCGCCGTCAGAAGGACGGCCTTTGGGATGCAGAACACCCCTCGCGACTTGAGGACGTGGCTGGCGACGTACCGCCGCGGGTCGAGCCGGATGGAGAACGCGTCGTAGCGCCACCCGTCGCGCACGGCGTAGAAGAGCCGGACGGCGCGCCCGACGGCGCTCGTCTCACCCGCCACGGTACCCTCGGCGAAGGCGCGCACCTCGGAAGTCGCCCAGTCGAGGTAGTAGGTGCTCTCGAGGAATTCGGGCCCGGGCGCGGGCCATTGTCCAGGCGGCCAGTGGTTCATGCGTGCCGATGCCTCCTGTTGGGGGATGCGGTGCGTGGAGTTGCTGGGCATAGAGTGCCTCCACCTCCTGTCCCGGTCAAGCTGACCGTCAGCAGACCGTCAGCAGCAGCCGCCCGCGATCGTCGAGCGCTGGACGAGCTCGACCCGCGTGTCGTCGGGGGCGCGCATGAAGGCGATGCGCCCGCCGTTCGGCTGCTGAATGGGGCCCTCGAGGAGCTTTGCGCCCAGCCCCTCGAGCCGCCGGATGTCGGCCTCGATGTCGGTCGAGTCGAAACCGAAGTGCTCGAGACCGAAGTGGGCGGAGGCGTCTCCCGGCCGTAGGGTCTCTCCCGTCCGCGGGCCCGAGATGTTCACCGCCATGCCGCCGTCGGCGCTCTGGCAGCGCACGAAGCGGTCGCCGAAGACGCGCGTCTCGTCGTTGACGATCGTGAAGTCGAACGCCCCGACGTACCACTCGGCGGTGCGTCGCGGGTCCGACGCCTTGAGATGGATATGGTTGATTCGGTATGCCATGAAGCGTCTCCTCTCTCACTGGATCTTGCGGATCTCCACCACGAGATATCGGTCGGGCAGCTGCCGCACCGTCAGGCGAACGCGGTCCCCGCGACGCAGGCCGGCGCCGTCCAGCATCTCCTTCGTTTCCGCGTAGAAGGCCATCCCGCTCATCTCGTCCATGACGCCGGGCGCTGCGTCGTGGCTGACGAGGATCAGCGTGTCGCTCCCGCGCCCCTCGAACACCCCGGTGACCCGGAAGAGGCCCTGCCCGGGGTAGACCTCACGATAGCTGCCCCAGATGCCCGCCGCGAAGCCCGCCAGCAGCAAAACAAAGACCAGCGGGACGGCCCATCGGCGGGAGCGGGGCATCAGCCGCGCCGGCGGCCTAGACGGCGGCGTCGCGCAGCACCCGGCGGAGAAGCTTGCCGGTGCCGGGGCCGGCCGGGCCAGGCGCGCGCGGCACCGAGTCGACGAACACCACCTCGCGCGGCAGCTTGTAAACCGCCAGCTTGTCGCGGCAGAAGTCCACGATCTCCCGATCGAGCCCGTCCCGCCGCTCAACCCCCTGACTGAGCGCCACGTAGGCGCGAGTGTTCTGCCCGCGCACCGCGTCCGGCACGCCGATGACGCAACAGTCGGCCACGGCGGGGTGCCGGGCGATGACGCTCTCGATCTCCTCGGGCCCGATGCGATAGCCCGACGACTTGATGAGGTCGTCCTCTCTCGACAGGAAGGTAACGTAGCCCTCCTCGTCCATGGTGACAAAGTCGCCCGCGAAGCACCAGCCCTTGCGGACGGCGCGCCCCTGCTTGTCCGGATCGCGCCAGTAGAGCGTGCCGGTCGGGCCCTTGACGACAAGGAGCCCGACTTCCCCGGGCCGGCAGTCCTTGCCTCCCTCGCTGATGACGCGCAGCTCGTAGCCCGGCACGGCCGGGCCTATGGCCCCGGGCTTGACCCGGCGCGTGACCGCGGACGAGACGAAGACGTACATCATCTCGGTCGTCCCGAGCCCCTCGAAGATCTCGAGCCCGAACGCGTCCTTCCATGCCTGGTAGGTCTCCGCGCCGAGGGACTCGCCCCCGCCGGTGCAGAGGCGCACCGAGGAGAGGTCGTACCGCGCGCGCGCGTCCGGGACCTGGAGCATCTTGCGATAGGCCGTGGGCAGGATGGAGACGATGGTGATGCGGTGCTTCCCGATCTGCTCGAACATGGCCTCGGGGGTGAAGCGTGGAAGGAGCGACGCGGCGGCGCCGAAGCGGAACGGGATGACCGCTTGCGTGGAGTAGCCCGCGGCCACCGACAATGGCGCGGGTCCGCCGATGACATCGTCCGGAGTGACGCGCCAGCCGTGGGAGCCGAAGGTGTCGGGCACGACGAGCGCCTCTTCCATGACGTGCGCGGTGCCCTTGGGCAGGCCCGTGGTGCCCGAGGTGAAGAGGAGGACGGAAACCGCCAGCCTGTCGCGCCTGACGGGCTCCACCGGAGGGTGCGCCTGCGCCATCAGGTCAGCGTACGGGATAAAACCCTTGGCGCGGACCTCCGCGGCATCTCCACCGATGACGATGACGTGGCGGACCGTTGCGAGGTCAGCTCGCGCCCGCTCCACCTCTTCCAGTAGCGGGGCGGCGACGAAGAGGGCGGTTGCCTCGGTGTTGGAAACCACGTGGGCGATCTCAGCGCGCGAGAAGAGCGGCGAGATCGGAACGATGACGGCGCCGAGCTTGATGACCGCGAAGTTGGCGACGAGGGCGGGCGGGATGGACTGGGCGCGTAGCAGCACCCGGTCCTCCTCCCCGATGCCGAGGCCTCGGAGCGCCCCGGCCAGGCGATTCACCTGGGCGGCAAGCGCGGCGTAGGTGATCCGCTGATCTTCGAAGAGAATCGCAGCGCGGTCGCCACGTCCCTCGGCGACATGGCGGTCGAGGATCTCTTCCGTGGAATTCAGGTGCTGCGGGTAGGCCCGGAGCTCCGGCAGCGTGTAGACACGCTCCGGCCACGCCTCGCGGGGCGGTAGGTACTCCGGTGGAATGCGACCCAACTAGTGGCGGCCGGAGGGATCGTACCCGGGATCGCCGGGACCCGGGATCTTGCCCGACACGTAGGCAGCCGTCAGCGCCCACGGAGCGCTGCATCCCTCGAGGAACACGCCGCGGGCCGCGCGGTAAGCACTGCCGAACGTCATCAGCATGAGCACAGTCGAGGTCAGGACACCCGCCGTGCAGACGATGACCTTGCCGGGGACGTAGACCACGTTCATCAAACCGGCCGCAACAGCGTCCCCGCCGGTCGGATCCTTGCTGGTAATAGGCTCAACGGAGGGCATGAGCATCTTTTCCACAGGATCGACAGGCACGCGCTCCTGCCCCGTCTGCGGGGCCTGGGCGAACGCCGCCATTGGAGCCAGCGGGCCCGACACGAACAGTGCGGCCACGAGTGCCGCGGAGATCCAAGGGAAGATCTTCATGGTCGTACCTCCATGTAACCGGCGCTTGACCCCGACACTCTCGGGGGCTGCTGCCACGGCATCCTAAACGTTACCTTACAGTCACCGGAGCGACTATATCAAAGAAAAACCAGCCACTTCAAGCCGCCCCCCGGTCCCCCGAAACGGTGCTAGAATGCCGCCCGCGGCAACCTGCCGTCCATGGGTCCCCCCAGGGGAACCCCCAATGGGACACCTTTAAGGAGGCCCCACATGAAGATCGTCCGGTTCTCTCAGAACGGCCACTCCCCGCGCCTGGGCTGCTTCATGGGCCAGGACCGCGTGGTGGACCTCGAGGCGAGTTGTGCCGCCTGGCTTGCCGCCAAGGGGGTCGTCCGCTCGGCCGCCATCGCTGTCGCCCTCTTCCCCCAGAGCACGCGCGGCTTCCTCGAGGGCGGCTCGGCCACCCAGGACATGCTCGAGGCCATGGTGGACGCGACCAAGGCGGGCAAGTTCCAGCCGGTCAGCCACGCGTCCAATGCCGTGCGCCTGCACGCCCCCATCAACGACCCGGGCAAGTTCATCTGCATCGGCCTCAACTACAAGGACCACGCGGCCGAAACCGGTGCTCA
>JACORX010000266.1 GCA_016179165.1 Candidatus Rokuibacteriota bacterium
CACCTACGCGGTGACGGCGACCTACGATCAGCTCCCCGCGAAGATCACGGAGCGTTACGAGGGGCTGCTGGACCGGACGGCGCTCTACCAGCCGTACCAGCCCAAGCTGGACGACCCGCGGCTGCCCGCGGCGATCAAGGCGTTCAAGGGATAACCCCTGGACACTGCCCCCTCACCCCAACCCTCTCCCCAAAAGGGGAGAGGGAGTCTGAAACCCTCGCCCCCGAAGGGGGAGAGGGCAGGGTGAGGGGGAGCCCCCGATGGGACGGTCGCGTTCATGAATAATCCCCGCTAGTGGAAGTCGTGGGACGGGACCTGCTGCAGCCGGTGGTGGAGCGGGTGGAGCCGTCCGGCGCGGACCGAGATGATCCCCTCGCGATGCTCGAGCGTCCCCTCGATCCAGAGAAAGGACTCGCCCACCAGCGTGAGCCGGCAGCGCTGGAAGAGCGGCGGGGGCACCACCACGTTGACGAGCCCGCTCTCGTCCTCGAGGTTCAGGAAGACGAAGCCCTTGGCGGTGCCGGGCCGCTGGCGCACCACCACCGCTCCCGCGACACGGACCGGCGCGCCGTGCCGCATCTCCCGAAGATCGGCGGCCCGCGCCACGCCCAGCCGCGCGAGCCGGGCCCGGTGAAAGGCCATGGGGTGCGGGCCCAGGGTGAGTCCCGCGCCCTCGTAGTCGGCCACCAGCGCCTCGGACGGCGTCATGGGTGGGAGCGGTGATGGCCCGGGCGGCGTGTCGCAACCGTCGTAGAGCGGGCCCGCGGGCCGCGCCGCCTTCTCGACTTCCCAAAGCGCTGCGCGCCGATCGAAGCCGAGGCTTGCCAGCGCGCCGAGCTCGGCAAGGCGCGCCAATTCATCGCGATGGAGTCCCGCCCGCCTGACGAGATCGTCGGCGGAGGAAAACGGCCGCTCGCGCTCCATGCACCGCCCCGCCTCCTCGCGCAGCCCGCGGACATAACGGAGCCCGAGCCGCACGGCGCCGGCGGCCTCGATGACGCAGAGCCAGTCCGAGTGGTTGATGTCCACCGGCCGGATCATCTGCCCGTGGCGCGCGGCATCGCCCACGATGGTGGCGGGGTGGTAGAAGCCCATGGGCTGGTTGTTGAGCAGCGCCGCGTAGAAGGCCGCCGGGTGATGCGCCTTGAGATACGCGCTGGCATAGGCCAGGAGCGCGAAGCTGGCGGCGTGCGAGTTGTGGACAACGAGGCCATTGGCGATGAAGTTATGATCGCCTTCGACGCTGAGGTCGTACGTCTCGCAAACGCCAACCGGTGTGATGACCGCGATCCGGTCCCAGCAGACATCGGCTCCTTCACATCGCATCAATTCGTCTACCCCGGAAACATGCAAAGACGCGACGAGGTCGTCGGGTCGGAGGTCGTGGAGCGGGCGCCAGCCGTCCATGGTGAGCAGGGGGTGCTCCGCAGTCATCGTGATCGTCCGCCCAGAGACGGTGCGGACGCGGTAGACCATGCGGGGCCCGCTGGATGTGGCTTTGAGGACGCGGCGCTTTCGGATCTTCATGTCCGTATCGCAGGCAAGGGTGTGGCGGATTGGCTCGCGGCCTGTCACGACATCTTCGATCCGCACCAGGCGTCCGGTATCGGCGTCGATCACGCGCGTTTCGCCGACGACGCACTCGGGGAAGCCGTAGAGCGCAAAGGAGGTGATGGCATGCACGATGGCCTCCGCCGCCTCGCCCGTGATCCCCTGCCCCGCCATGCCGGCGCGGAGCTTCCGCTCCACCTCGTCCATGGCCTGCTTGCGGCGCTTGAAGCCGAAGGCACGCCGCAATTCCTCCGCCTCGCCGCCGGTAAAGCCCGCCGTCGCCATGGCCATGCGCAGGAGCTGCTCCTGGAAGAGCGGCACGCCGAGTGTGCGCTTGAGAATGGGCTCGAGCGACGGATGCGGCACGGTCACGGGCTCGCGCCCCGCGCGGCGCCTGAGATACGGGTGCACCATGTCGCCCACGATGGGCCCGGGACGGATGATGGCCACCTGCACGACCAAATCATAGAAGCGCTCGGGCTTGAGGCGTGGCAAGGTCGCCATCTGGGCGCGGCTCTCCACCTGGAAGACGCCGATGGTGTCGGCCTGCTTGAGCATGGCGTAGACCGTGGGGTCTTCGGGCGGCAGGTGAGCCAGGTCCACGTGGCCGCCGCGGCGGCGAATCATCCCGAGCGCGTCCTCGAGGAGCGCCATCATCCCGAGCCCCAGGAAATCCACCTTGATCATGCCCATGGCCGCGCAGTCATCCTTGTCCCACTGCACGACCGAGCGCCCGGGCATGGCGGCCGGCTCGAGCGGGACCACGCCGTCGAGCCGTCCCGCGCAGATGACCATGCCGCCCGAGTGCTGGCCTAGGTGCCGCGGCAGGTCCTGGATCCCCGTCCAGAGCCGCGCGAAATGCTGCATGACCGGCTCCCCGGGATCGCAGCCGGCCTCGCGGAGGTGGACCAGGAGCGTGTCGCCCGGATCCTTGTATTCCCAGTCGCTGACGAGCCCCGACAGCCGGTCGCAGAGCGCCGGAGGAAGCCCGAGCGTCTTGCCCACCTCTCGCGCCGCGCTCCTGCCGCGGTAGGTGATGACATTGGCCGTCATGGCCGCGCCCAGCCGCCCGTAGCGCTCGTAGACGTACTGGATAACCCGCTCGCGCCGGTCTCCGCTCGGCAGGTCGAGGTCGATGTCGGGCCACTCGCCGCGCTCCTCGGAGAGGAAGCGCTCGAACAGCAGGTCCATCCCCACCGGGTCTACCGCGGTGATCCCCAGCGAATAGCACACCGCGCTGTTGGCCGCCGACCCGCGCCCCTGCGCCAGGATGCCGTTCTCTTTGCAGAACCGCACGATGTCCCAGACGATCAGGAAGTAGCCCTCGAGCTTCAGCTTCTCGATCAGCGCCAGCTCGCGCTCCACCTGCCGGCGCGCGCGCTCGTGATA
>JACORX010000279.1 GCA_016179165.1 Candidatus Rokuibacteriota bacterium
GGCCGAGGTGCTCGGCGCGATCGGCCTGATCCTCCCCGGGCTCCTGCGCATCCGGCCGGGCCTGACGCCGCTGGCCGCCGCCGGCCTGGTGATCATCATGCTCGGGGCCACGGTGGTCACGGCGGCGGGCGGTGATGTCGCGGCGGCGCTGATCTCGGTGGGGGTGGGGCTCCTCTCGGCGTTCGTCGCCTACGGCCGCTGGCGGCTGGCGCCGCAGCCCGGGTCGTCTCACTGACGAAGCATAAAGGACACCTGGGTGAGGCCGAGAGAAGGGCCGCGGTCAGAGCGGCGGCCGGCGTGTATGCCACGTCGTCGCTTGCTCGTAGGCGTGGCCGACCCGCAACACCGCCCCCTCCTCGAACGGCCGGCCGGCGAGCTGGAGGGATAGGGGGAGCCCCGAGGACGAGAAGCCGCACGGCAGCGCGAGCGTCGGCAACCCCGTCAGATTGAAGGGCGGCATGTTGCTCTTGGGGAAGCCGAATTCCGGGTCCTGCGCCAGCGTGAACGGCGTCGCCGGTTTCAGCGTGGTCGGCGTCACGAGCACGTCGACTTCGCGCAGGACTCCCGCTGCCTCCCGGCAGATCTGCGCGCGGATGCGCTGGGCCTGCGTGTATTCCGCGGCCGTGACCAGGGCCCCGGTGAGGATGCGCTCGCGCAGCACGTCCCCGTAGAGCTCCGGGTGGTGGCGGATGTCCCGCTCGTGGTAGGCGAAGGCCTCGGCCATCAGGATCAGGAGGAACGAGTGCGTCGCGTGGAGGCTCGGGATCTGGACGTCGCGTACCTCGGCACCGAGCCGGCGTAGGGTCTCGATGGCCACTTCGAACGCGCGCTCGATTTCTGGATCGATGCCTTCGAAGAAGTACGCGCGCGGCACGCCGATCCTCACACCGCGGATGTCACGAGCGAGCGGCGCCAGGTAGTCGTCGACCGGAGCACGGCTCGAGGCCGGATCGGCGGGGTCGTGACCGGCCATCGCCTGCAAGAGGTACGCGCAGTCCTCGACCGTGCGCGCCATTGGGCCGGCGTGGTCGAGCGTCCAAGAGAGCGCGAGGACGCCCGCGCGGCTGACGCGCCCGTACGTGGGCTTGAGCCCGACGACGCCGCAGAAGGCGGCCGGTCCGCGGATGGACCCGCCTGTGTCCGAGCCCGTCGCGCCGCTGACGAGCCCCGCAGCCAGGGCGGCACCGGAGCCGCTGCTCGAGCCGCCTGGAATGTGATCGAGGTTCCACGGATTGCGGGCGGGCGGGAAGCGGTGACCGGGAAGCTGGATGCCGAACGCGAACTCGTGCGTCATGAGCTTGCCGAGAAGGACGGTGCCGGCCTCCCGCCAGCGCCGGACGCACGTCGCGTCGTTCTCCGGGATCCAGTCGGCCAGAAGGGCGGAGCCACCCGTCGTCCGGATGCTCCGCGTAAGGTAGATGTCCTTGTGGGCGACGGGAATGCCCAGCAGTGCGCGCCCGTCGCCGCGGCCCAGCGCCTCCTCGGCCGCCCGCGCGTCGGCAAGGGCGCGGTCGGCCGTCAGCGTGACGAAGGCGTGCAGGACGGGGTCGAGCCGCTCGATCCGGGCGAGCAGCGCGTGGGTCACCTCGACAGGCGAGAGGTCCCGCTTCCGGTAGCGCGCGCCGAGCTCGCGGATGGTGGCGTAGAAGGTCTCCTCATTCATTGCCGACCTCCCGTGCCGGCGTGAACGTCACAGCGGGCTCTACCGTCTTGATGGTGCGGGAGTCCAGCGCGCGGACCGGGGCGAGCGCGTCTGCCAGCAGCTTCCGCACCATGGCGAGCCGATGCTCCGCGATCGTGACGCCTGCCGCGCGGATGCGATCGCGCAGCTCTTCCATCGTCAGCTCCTGTGGGTCAGTCATCGAGCCTCCTCAATCGGGCCGGGCAAGCCGCGTTGGGACGTGTCGGACACCGCCGCGAGCTTAGTCTCGCGAGCGGGAGGGGTCAAGGGCGGTGTCAGTGGGAATACACTCACGTCAGTGCTGTCTTGCGTTAGAGTACAGGCTTCGCGGCGTCGACGGTCCGCCGGCGAGTTAGGGCGCCCCGAAGCATCGGAAGAGCCCGACCTGTTTTTAACCTACCCCGACCTGTTTTTAACCTACAAGGAGAGACGTGATGACCCAACCTGTCGATCCCAATAGCGTCCTGATGACCGGCGAGAACTCGTTCATCCGGCTCAGCCTCGATGGCGGCACGACCCTGTCGACGCGCGTGAGTCACTGGCGCGTCCTCTGGTGCCCTGCCGGCGCCGGCCACGCGCTCTTCATGCAGTCGCCGCTCACCAACGGCGCCGTGCAGGTCTACAGCGACAGCATCGCGGTGACGCGCTGGCTTCAGCGCACGATCGAGTCGCTGCTCTTCCCCGCCTTTGCCGACACGGCTCTGCCCGTGACCGGCGCGAAGTTCTCCCGCTCGGGCGACCCGCGCGGGACCGCCGTCGAGACGGTGACCTCGGCCACCGAGCGCATTCTCCTCACGTGGTACGACTGCCTCGATCCCTTCGTGCTCACGATGACGCCGGGAATGGGCAACCGGCCCATCGGTGTCTTCAGCACCTTCTTTCCCGCGAAGTCGGCCCAGATCGAAGTGAGCGGCCGTTTCGCCCCCGGCGCGCCGTGGGCGGAGACGCGGGGAGACCGCCAGAGCTCGAGCGCGTGCCTGGCGTGGTCGGAGACGTGGGTGAAGCCGCGGGGCTAGAGGCGCTCGGTGCAGATCTGGGTCGACGCGGATGCGTGCCCGCACGTCATCAAGGAGATCCTGTTCCGGGCCGCCGAGCGCGCGCAGGTTCTGACGACGCTGGTCGCGAACGCGCCGCTCCGCACCCCGCCGTCACCCTTCATCAGGAGCGTGCGGGTGGCGAAGGGCTTCGATGTGGCCGACTACCGGATCGTGAAGGAAGTCCAGCCCGGGGACCTGGTGGTCACGGCTGACATACCCTTGGCCGCCGAGGTGATCGCGCGCGGAGCGCACGCGCTCGATCCGCGGGGAGAGCTGTACTCGGAAGACAACATCCGCGAGCGCCTCGCTATGCGTAACCTCATGCAGGACCTGCGCTCGACCGGCGCGATCCTCGGCGGCCCGGCGCCGTTCGACCAGAGCGACCGGCAGCTCTTCGCCAATCACCTGGACCACTTCCTGACCCGGGATCGACCCGCGTAGATTGGCCTCACTCGGCCCTGGCGCCCGCGGGAAAGGTCGGGCGGATGAGGTCGGCCGCAGTGTGGACGATCAACGCCGACAGGATCACCGCGCCGCCGACCAGTGAGAATGCTCCGGGCCGCTCGCCCACGGCGAGCCAGACCCACAGCGGCCCGAGCACACATTCCAAGACCCCGATGAGCGAGGCCTCCGCCACAGGGATGAGCCGCGCCCCGGCGGTGAAGAGCAGGAGCCCGGCGCCGAGCTGGCCGATGCCGAAGAGCGCGAGCAGCGCCAGGTCGCCCGCGGTGGCTGAGGAGGGATCGGCCCAGCCGGAGGCGAGCACCGCCCCGAGCACCGAGGCCAGCGCCGCTGCCGCGGGCATGGGCACCGTGCGATGCCAGCGCACGACCACGGTGGCTCCCGCAAAGGCCGTGGCGGTGCCGAGAGCGAGCAGATCGCCGATGCGCGAGCCCACGCTCGCCGAGCCCCACAGCATCACCACGGTGCCGAGGAGCGCCACGCCCATCGCGCTCCACGTCCGCGGGCGCACGCGCTCGCCCAGGAAGAGCCAGCCGCCGAGCCCCGCGATGAAGGGCGACAGGCTCTGGATGACCAGCGTGTTCGCCACCGAGGTGCGGGCCAGTGCCATGATGAAGCAGGTCGACGCGGTGGCGAAGCAGGCGGCCATCAGCACGCCGGGCCAGCCCGTCTCGCGGACGACCGCGGCGAGCCGGGCCCGCCGGGCGATCGCGACCGCGGAGAAGAGAAACGCCGCGCAGAACACCGAGCGCCAGAAGACCGTCGTCCACGGGCCGGTGCCGACGAGGCGGGCGATGAGGCCGCCGCTGCTCCAGCAGAGCGCCGCCGCGGCGACCAGCCAGAAGCCCTCCCGGCGGGTCCCTCCGGCAGCGTGCTCGAGCGCCCGCGCGCGTCCGACGATTGGGTGATCCGGAGTCACGAGGCAGCAGTCTAGCATCGGGGCGCCGTATCGGGGACTCAGGCTCGATTGGGTGGGGATTGATGCCCGAATGACTCGCACCGAATCCTGTTGGACAGCCCGCAATTATTGGAGTACAGTACCCGCCACCTGATACGCCCCTTGTCGCTGGCCGCTCCGTCCTGTCCGAGAACATAAAGGAGGAACGACGACCATGCGCTCACGACCCCCCCTAGCAGGCCTCCTCGTCAT
Source organism: Candidatus Rokuibacteriota bacterium (assembly GCA_016179165.1). Classification (GTDB taxonomy): domain Bacteria; phylum Methylomirabilota; class Methylomirabilia; order Rokubacteriales; family CSP1-6; genus AR37. The sequence goes on from JACORX010000279.1 coordinate 4,331, forward strand.
GCTGGTCGCCGTGACCTTGACGGCGACCGTGTCGCTCCCCGCCGAAGCTCAGACGCCGAAGCGAGGCGGCACGTTGCGGGTCTCCTACGGCAACGAGATCGCCAACCTCGATTTCCACACGGCGCCCGGCTACGAAATGATGTGGGTCGCCATGAACGTCGGCTGCGGGCTGGTCAACATCACGCCCGACGGCAAGTTCGTGGGCGACGCCGCCGAGTCGTGGACAATATCGCCGGACGGGCTCGACTACGTCTTCAAACTACGGAGGAACGTCCTGTTCCACGACGGGACCAAGGTGGACGCCGCCGCGGTCAAATTCAGCATCGACCGCCTCATGGACCCGGCCACCAAGTCGGGCATGCGGAGCTTCTACAGCTCGGTGCACAGCGTGGAGGCGCTCGACCCCTACAGCGTGCAGATCAAGATGAAGCAACCCTACGCCTTCATGCTCCACATGCTGGCGGCGTACCGCACGGGGTTCATCATCTACAACCCGGTGGCGACGCAGAAGTACAGCCTCGACGACCGCAAGCAGGGCAAGCCGGAGGCCGTCTCCGGGTGCGGGCCCTTCCGGCTGGTCGAGTGGGTCAAGGGCAGGCAGCTCGTGATGGACCGCTTCGACAGGTACTTCGTTCCCGGCCAGCCTTTGCTCGATCGCATCATCATTCGCACGATCAAGGACCCGATCACCGAGATGGCGGCCTTCAAGGCGGCGGAGGTCGACTTCATCGCCTCCTTCTCGCCCGAGCACGTCGACACGCTGCGGGCGCAGGTGCCCAACGTCCAGATCATGACCGGGAAGGAAACGACGCCCATGGTGGCGGCCATGAAGGTCACCGTCCCCAAGGACGGCAAACCGATGTCCAAGGACCGTGCGCCGCATCCGATCTTCGGCGACCTGCGGGTCCGCAAGGCCGTCGGTTGCTATGGGATGGACCGCAAGGAGATCGTGAAGATCGCCTTCAAGGGCCAGGCGACACCGTGGCTCGGGATGGCGCCTCCGGGAACGCTGGATTCGGTGGACCTCAACTCCCGGTGCCCGTACAATCCGGCCAAGGCCAAGGCGATGTTGGCCGAGGTCGGCTACGGCCCGTCGAAGCCGCTCACCTTCGATATCATGGCCGACACCGAGAAGAGCGTGTTCAATGTCATCGCCACCGTCATCAAGGAGCAGATGGCGCGGATCGGCGTGACCGCGAACGTCCGGGTGCTCGACAAGGTCTCCTGGATGAACACGACGCTCAACGACGGCCCGTGGGACATGTACGTCGAGGACCTGCTGTCGCTGCTGACCATCGACAGCAACGGGTACCTGTCGAACACGACGTCGACCTGGAGCCACCCGCGCCACACCGACACGAAGGTGGACGACTACTACGCCCGGTACGCGCGGGAGATGGACCAAGCCAAGCGCAAGGCCATCGGCAAGGAGCTGCTCGAGTACATGGCCGAGAACGTGTACTGGAACAACGTCTCGGGCTCGCCGTTTTACATGGTCGCCCAGCCGTGGGTGAAGGGCTACACGTACAACGCCGAGTTCGAGGTGCACTGGGACACGGTCTGGCTGGACA
>JACORX010000280.1 GCA_016179165.1 Candidatus Rokuibacteriota bacterium
CCCAAGGCCGCGGGCTTCGTCGTGATGTTCCGGCTCTATCTGGAAGGCGTGGGCGGGCCCGTCGTCCTCTGGGTGCCGGTAGCGGCCGGGCTGGCCACGATCACCATCATCGCGGGCAACCTGATGGCCATCCCCCAGCAGAACGTCAAGCGCCTGCTGGCCTACTCGGGCATCGCGCACATCGGCTACATGCTGGTCGGCTTTGCCGCCGTCTCCGCCTCGGGCGTGGCCATGATGCTCTTCTACCTCGTCGCCTATCTCTTCGGGAACATGGGCGCCTTCTTCGTCGTGGAAGCCGTGGCCCAGTCAGACGGCTCCGAGGCCATCTCGGCGTACAAGGGGCTGGCCCAGCGCTCGCCATTGCTCGCGCTCTCGATGCTGCTCTTCCTGCTGTCGCTGGGCGGGATCCCGTTCGTCGCGGGCTTCTGGGCCAAGCTCTTCGTCTTCTGGGCCGCGATCGAGGGATGTACCGGCTGGTGCCACATGTACTGGCTGGTGCTGGTTGGTGCTATCCTGACTGTCGTGGCGCTCTTCTACTACCTGCTCGTGGCCAAGCGTATGTACATCGATGCCCCCGAGCGCACGCAACCGGTGCCCGTCTCGCCCTTCCTGGCGTTCTCCATCTTCGTCTGCGCCGCGGGCGTCGTCGGCGTCGGCGCGTACCCGAAGCCCCTCGTGATGGCGGCCCTGCGCGCCGCCTCGAGCCTCTTCTAGTTTCCCTCCGGAGCGCCTTCCCATGCGCCATCTTCCTTTTACCGTCTCGATGCTCCTGCTGCTGGGCAGCGCCGCCGCGGCCCAAGCGCCCACGGTGACCGAGAGCCGGGGCCTGCGCATCCAGTGGACGGTCGAGCCCCAGACGCGCGACTTCAACGCCGTCTGCGGTCAGATCTTCAACGACCAACGCACGAGTGCCAAGAACGTCGGCCTGATGGTCGAGGGCGCAGACGGTGACCGCGTGACGTTCAGAAATATTCCCAACATCGCCCGGGAGATCGTCGGCCAGTCAGGATCGCAGTTCTGCGGGACGGTGCTGAAGGCGGCGTCCTATCGCGTGATCGTCACGTCCGTGGACTGGGAGATAGCCGGCGGTCCGTAGCGACGTCCTACGCCGCGCGGCCGAGCGCCGCGCGCACCCGCGTAGGGCTCTGCCCGAAGACGAGGGCGTCGCCCGCGGGGAGCGGGATTCAGGCGAGATAGGCGTCCAGGTACTTCGTGTCGGCGAGATCCGACAGGCCGACGGTCTCAGGCGCGCGGCCTTCGAAAGCGGCGCGCGGCGCGAGCCCGACGAGCTCGGCGCGCTTGATCGTGATGCCCCGCCGGGCAGCCTGTTCCGCGACCGCATCGTAGGCACCGGCGATTCCGGTGCGCCGGTGATCGAGGAGATTCATCGAAACCTGGACGAGCCCGCGGCGCTCGAGCGGCAGCCCGAGCGCCTGCACTGCGGGCAGGCCACCCGAGGACTCGCGCACGGCGCGGGCGACGTCCCGCGCAGCTCCGAGATCACGCGAGTCGAGCCACACGTTGTAGGCGACGAGGATGTCGCGGGCGCCCACCATGGCGCCACCGCGCCGGGGCACGAAGACAGCGGGCCCGGCGTCGGGCCACCCGGCTGGAGTGTTGAGCCGCTCGGCCAAGCCCTCGTACTCGCCACGGCGGATCTCTCCTACCGTTTTGCGCTCGGCGCGCGTCGCCGCCGCGCCGTAGAAGTAGACGGGCAGGGTGTGTACGGCCGCAATGGCTCGGCCGACGCGGCGGGCGATCCCGACGGCGTCGGCCATGGCGAGATCGCGCAGAGGCACGAACGGCATGACGTCCAGCGCCCCCAGCCGCGGGTGCATGCCGCGGTGCTCCCGCATGTCCACCCGCGCGAACACCGCCGCGGCCAGCGCCAGCGCCGCCTCCTCGACGGCCTGCGGCGCGCCGAGGAAGGTGAAGACCGAGCGGTGATGGTCGGGGTCGGCGTGGACATCGGCGAGCGTCACGCCGGGAACACCCCGCACCGCGCCGCCAACGGCCCCCACGGCGCCCAGGTCCCGGCCTTCGCTCACGTTCGGGACGCACTCGAGGAGCGGGCTAGCCACAGAACCACATGATACGCGAGGCACTGGGCCAAGTTGCGAGCCAGACCAACCCAGCTCTCGCCTCGGGGCTACGCCCCTCAGCTCGAACGGCCACGCCCGAGGGAGCCAGGGACGCGAGGCGTACGTGGGTGTACGTTGAGCGTCGCTGGCGACCGAGAACGTGGAGGTTCGAGCTGAGCGGCCCTGCCGCGAGGCGAGGGCTGAGTTGATCTGGCGAAGCAAATTGGCCCAGTACCCGCGCCTTGCTCCAGTAACGCGCGGCTCCTATACTACGGAGGCCATGCCGTTTCTCCCCGTGGGCAAGCTCCCCGCCGAGCTGCTCCAGCGACTGTTTGCCAAGTACGTGCCGGCCGACCCGCGCGTGATCGTGGGACCGCAGGTGGGCGAGGACGCCGCCGTCCTCGACATGGGCGACCGCTATCTCGTCGCCACGACTGATCCCATCACCTTCGCCACCGACGAGATGGGCTGGTACGCGCTGCACGTCAACGCCAACGACCTCGCCGTGCGCGGCGCTGCGCCGCGCTGGTTCATGGCGACCGTGCTCCTGCCGGAAGGCAAGAGCCGCGAGGCGCAGGTGGAACAGCTCTTCGCCGAGGTCGCGGAAGCGTGCGCCGCTGTCGGCGTCTCGCTCGTGGGCGGGCACACGGAAGTGACGGCCGGCCTACCGCGCCCCATCGTCGTCGGCGCCATGCTGGGGGAGGTCGACAAGGACCGGCTCGTGACGACGGGTGGCGCCCAGATCGGCGACGCCGTGCTGCTGACCAAGGGCGTGCCGCTCGAGGGCGCGTCGATCATCGCGCGAGAGCGCCGCGAGGAAGCGCTCCGCCGCGGCGTGCCCGCCGAGATCGTGGAACGCGCGCGCGGCTTTCTCCGGAGCCCCGGCATCAGCGTCGTGCCGGAGGCGCGCGCGGCCTGCGGCGCGGCGCGCGTGCATGCGATGCACGACCCGACGGAGGGCGGGCTCGGCACCGCCTGCTGGGAGATGGCCCAGGCGGCCGGCGTGGGGCTTCGCATAGACCGCGAGCGCGTGCCGGTCCTGCCCGAGGGGCGACGGCTCTGCGAGGCATTCGGGCTCGACCCGATCGGCACCATCGCATCGGGCTCGCTCCTGATGACCGTCGCGCCGGAAGACGCCGACGCGGTCACGAACGCCTGCCGCGCTGCCGGCATCGACTGCGCCGCCATCGGCCGCGTCACGCCGGCCGCGGACGGCGTCGCGCTCGTCTCGGGCGGCCACCCGCGCCCCATGCCCGCCTTCCCCCAGGACGAGATCACGCGCATCTTCGGAACTTCCTCATGCCCCAGATAGGCTACGCGCACCGCCAGGCACCGATGGCGCGGGACGGCATGGTCGCCTCGTGCCACCCGCTCGCCTCGCTGGCCGGCGTCGAGACGCTCAAGTCGGGCGGCAACGTGGTGGATGCCGCCATCGCCACCAATGCCGTGCTGGGCGTGACGCAACCGAACTTCTGCGGCGTGGGCGGCGACTTCTTCTGCCTCTACTACGAGGCCGAGAGTCGGCACGTCCATTTCCTGAATGGCGCGGGACGCTCGGGCTCGCGCGCGGGCCTCGAGGCGCTCGGGCGCCGCGGGCTCACCGCCGTCCCGATGATCGGCCCCGGCGCGGTGTCGGTGCCGGGCGCGACGCGTGCGTGGTCCATGCTCCTCGAGCGCTTCGGCACACGCCCGCTCAAGAGCCTCCTGGTACCCGCCATCCACTACGCCGCCGACGGCTTTCCGCTGACGGACATCGTGAGCCAGGCCATCCGCGAGCGCTTCGAGCTGATCGACGATCCCGAGTGGCGCCGCATCTTCGTCCCGGGCGGTGGCTTCGCCGAGCCGGGGGATATCCTTCTCCAGCCCGACCTCGCGCGCACGCTGACAGAGCTGGGGGAGAACCCCGACCTCTTCTACGGCGGCCGGGTCGGGCAGGCGATCGCGAAGCGCCTGGAACGCGACGGCTTCCTCACCGCTGACGATCTTGCGGGGCACGCGGGCGCGTGGGGCGAGCCCGTCAGCACCACCTATCGCGGCTACACGGTGTGGGAGACGCCGCCGCCGACGCAGGGCATCGCGACCCTCCTGACCCTCAACCTCCTCGAGGGCTTCGACGTACCGGCGCACCCGATCCACTCGGTCGAACACCTGCACCTGCTCCTCGAGATGACCAAGCTCGCCTATGCCGACCGCGACCGCTGGGTCGCCGATCCAGCCACGTCCCGCCTGCCCGTCCGATCCTTGCTCGACAAGGCCTATGCCGCGCGCAGGCGTGCCGCCTTCGACCCGGACAAGGCGCAGCGCTACGAACCGGGCGAGGTCGACGGCGACACGACGGGCTTCGTGGTTGCCGACGGGCGCGGCAATGTCCTCTCGGTGATCCAGAGCCTCTACAAGAGCTTCGGCTCCGGCGTGGTGCCGCCCGGCACCGGTGTCGTGCTCCAGAACCGCGGCGCCTACTTCAACACGAATCCCGCGCACCCGAACTGTTTCGGGCCCCGCAAGCATCCCTTCCACACGCTCATCGCCTGCATCGTGACGCGCGGGGAGCGGCCGGTGTTGGGGCTCGCCAACATGGGGGGCGACGGGCAGGCGATGTTCCACACCCAGATCCTCACCAACGCGCTCGACTACGGCATGGAGATCCAGGAGGCGATCGAGCGGCCGCGCTTCTTCATGGGACGCATCAATCCGGGCGACGCGCCCGACCTGGTGCGGCTGGAGAGCCGCGTCCCCGTCCCCGTGCGCGAAGAGCTGCTGCGCCGCGGGCACAACATCCTGCCGGTGTCCGACTGGTTTACCTCTGAGGGGCACGCCCACGCCGTCGCCGTCTCAGGGGATAGCGTTCTCCGGGGCGGCGCAGACCCGCGCGGAGACGGCGCGGCTGTGGGATATTGAGGGCGTGCGAGCTATCCGATTGATCGCGGTGGTTTTGGCGTTGGCGCTGGTCCTGCCGGCCGCGGCAGGCGCGGCCGGCTGGGGAGGCATCGAGCCCGGCGACACCACGCTCGAGCAGGTGCGGGAGCGCTACGGCGTGCCGTCGAAGGAGACCAAGCAGAAGGTCGAGACCTACGACACCACGACCTGGATCTACGAGGGCACCAAGGCGCCGGGCGGCATGAACAGGATGGTGGTGGACTTCGGCCTCCTCAAGCCCGACGGCTACAAGCCGAAGATCGTGCGCGTTTTTGTCCTCGAGCCCAGGCCGACCATCTTTGCCGTCCAGACCGTTATCGACGGTTGGGGGCTCCCGTCGGCGACCGGCGACCAAGGCAGCTATCCCACGATGTTCTACGAGGCGGGCCTCGTCGTCATCTTCGACAAGCAGGCCCTTTGGGCGCACTCCATGACCTTCACGCTGCCCCAGCCTCTGCCTCAGCCTCCCACGGCCGGGCCGCCCGCTCCGGCTCCCGCCCCACCAAAGGCGACCACGGCACCCAAGCCCGGCTCGACCTCGCCCGCCGGCGCGCGCCCGTAGCGGATGGTCGACCGGCTCCTCGCGTTCGACCCGGGCGGCCGGGGGATTGCGCGTTTCTTCGTGCCCGGCGGCGCGGCTCGCGCGGCCCGCGCCCTCCGGCGCGCGAAGCGCGTGCTCCTCACGACCGGGTTCTCACTCGGTCCAGGACTGCCCGAGACCGACGGCCCGCCGGGCACGGCCTCGCTGGGCAGGGCGCTTCGCGCTCTCGGAGCTGACGTGAGCTACATCACCGACGCCGCGTCCCTCCCGCCGCTCCAGGCTGCTCTCAGCGTGCTCGGCGAGCCGACCCGGATCCTGACCTTTCACGCGGGCGGCGACGCCGCGCTCACGGCGCGGCGGCTCCTGGCCGAGCACGCGCCGACCCACCTCGTCGCCATCGAGCGCCCGGGGCGCACGCGCGGCGGCGACTACCTGAGCATGCGCGGCGAGTCAGTCCGCGAGTGGAACGGGCCGCTCGACGCGCTCTTTCTTGAAGCCCCGCGGCGGGTGGTCACGGTCGGCGTCGGCGACGGAGGCAACGAGATCGGCATGGGCGCCTTGAGTGCGCGCCTCCGGGGCGCGGGAGCGCGGATCAGGAAGGTCGCCTCGGTTGTTCCCGCGCGGCACGTGGTCGTCGCCGGCGTGTCGAACTGGGGCGCGTACGGCATCGTCGTCGAGCTCGCGGGGCTCTCGAAGCGCCCTCTGCTGCATACCGCCGAGGAAGAACGCCAAATGGTCCGTGCCTGCGTCGCGGCCGGCGCGGTTGACGGCATCACGCGCAAGCGTGCTGCGACCGTGGACGCGCTCCCTTTGGAGGCGCATGCGGGCATGGTAGAGTTGATGCGTCTGATCCAGGATTCGACCCCCCACGGAGGCACGATCCGATGAGCCAGCCCGCGAAGCCGACCAAGGTCTTCGATACCTACCGCGCCATGCACCAGAAGTCGGCGGCGCTCTACGAGCGGGCGCGTGACGTGATCGCCGGCGGCATCACCCACGACAGCCGGCACCTCAAGCCCTTCCCGGTCTATGTCGACCACGCCCTCGGCTCCCGCAAGTGGGACGTGGATGGCCACGAGTACGTAGACTACTGGATGGGCCACGGCGCGCTCTTCCTCGGCCACTGCCACCCGGCGGTCGTCAGGGCCATCCAGGAGCAGGCGCCCCGCGGCACGCATTTCGGCGCCTGCCACGGGCTGGAAGTGCGCTGGGCTGAGTTGGTCTGCAAGCTCGTCCCCTCGGCGGAGATGGTGCGCTTCACCATGTCGGGCACGGAGGCGACGCATCTGGCGCGCCGTATCGCGCGCGCCTACACGGGGCATCCGAAGGTGGTGAAGTTCCACGGCCACTTTCACGGCTGGCACGACGGCGTTGTCGCCGCGGTCAACCCACCCTTCGATGTGCCCATGTCCGCGGGCGTGCCCTCGCAGATCCTCGACCAGCTCCTGCTCTGTCCGCCCAACGACATCAAGGCGGTGGACGGGCTGCTCCAGCGTGGCGACGTCGCCGCGGTGATCCTCGAGCCCGCGGGCGGGCAGTCCGGCACCACGCCGACCATCCCGGGCTACCTTCAGGAATTGCGCGCGCTGACCGAGCGCCACAACGTCGTCCTGATCTTCGACGAGGTCATCACGGGCTTCCGCTACGCCCCCGGCGGCGCCCAGCAGTACTTCGGCGTCACGCCTGACCTGACGACGCTGGCGAAGATCGTCGCCGGCGGCCTTCCCGGCGCCGTCGTCTGCGGCAAGAAGCCGCTCATGGCGACCATGGCCCACCGCGGCGATTCCGTCTGGGACCGGGCCGAGCGCGTGGCGCAGAACGGCACTTTCAACTCCAACCCCGTTTGCGCCGCCGCCGCGATCGCCACGCTCGAGCTGGTTGCCGACGGCGGACTGCACGCGCGGGCCAACAAGGCGGCCGACGAGCTACGCTCGGGCATCGCGGATGTGATGAAGCGCGTCGGCGCGCCCGGCACCTGCTTCGGCGAGTCGTCTATCTTCCACGTGTCCTTCGAGGGACGGCCCGGGCTCGCGGGCTTCGACAGGCCGCGGCGCGGCGACCTCTACCAGATGCTCCGCTGCGCCCTCCTCAACAACGGCGTGGACTGCTCCGCTTACCACGGCTGGCTCTCCGCCGTGCACAGCGACGAAGACGTCGCGCGGACGCTTGCGGCCTACGAGAAGGCATTGTCAGCGATGGCCGCCGACGGGGCCTGGAGCGGTTTCTAACCTTATTCCCCTGTCCCCCACCGGGGGAGCGGGCAGGGCGCGGGGGCGATGCCTGGCGCTCGAACACAGAGTTGAGCGAGATCCGTCCGGACTTTGCTAGAATCCTCAGGCTACGCCCGCTCCTCGTTCTCGCGGGGCTTCCACAAAGGACGGATGATTGCCGGGACTTGGATTCGCCGTCTGCTGGTGGCGACACTCTGCCTGAGTGCTTGCGCTGCCGCGCAGCCCCCTGTCTGGGACAAGCACATGGACGCGGCCATCGCCGCGAACCGGCAGGGCCGCTACGCTGACGCCGAGGCGGAGCTCCAGAGTGCCCGGCAGGAGGCTGAGCGCTTTGGGCCGGAGGATCCACGCGTCGCCAGCACGCTGAAAAGCCTCGTCACGCTCTACTACAGCCAGGGCCGGTTCACCGAGGCCGAGCCCTTGCAGCGGCGCGCCAGGGCCATCGACGAAAAGGCGCTCGGGGCGAAAGACTCCAGCTTGGCCGACACGCTCACGAACCTGGCAGCACTCTACCTGCGCCAGGGCCGCTACGCGGAAGCCGCACGCATCTTCGAGCGCGCGCTTGGGGAATGGGAGCGGGCGGTGGGCCCGGACGACCCGCGAGTCGCGAGCGCGCTCAATGTGGTGGCCGAGGTGTTGCGAGCGCAGGGCAAATACGCGGAAGCAGAGCCTCTGGTTCAGCGTTCCCTCGCCATCGTCGAGCGGGCGTTTGGACCGGACTCCCCCGGTGTGTCCAACAACCTCCAGAGCCTGGCAACGCTCTACGCGCGCCGGGGAAAACCGGAGGCGGAGGCGATGTTCGTCCGGCTGCTCGAGAACCAGGAGCGGGCGCTCGGTCCCAACCATCCCAAGGTGGCGGCGACGCTCGAGGAGTACGCCAAGCTGCTCAGGAACATGCACAGGAGCGCCGAGGCGGACGCCCTGGAGGCCCGCGCCAAGGCCATCCGTGCGAAGCAGTCCAATTGAGCGGGCGGGAGCGGCGCGCGCCGCTCTCGACGTCCCCTACGGGCCCTGTGGGGGAGGAGCTGCTGCCATTGGCTCCGGAGAGGGGTCCACCCGCTCGAGATCTCCGGGACTCATGAACAGGGATTCGGAGCAGGCCTTCTCGACGATCGTCGTGCCCAGCCGGTCGAGCCTCTCGCCGATACCCGTCCGGTCCCCCAGCGTGGCCGTCCACACGGGAACTCGGAACACGGAGCCAACGAAGAACCCGAGGATATCCCCGGACAAACACTTCACCGTCATCGCGGGGAACATGAAAACGTTGGCAAGGACGGCGTCAACGATGTACGAGAACTCCGGCGGCTCCGAGACGGTCGTATTCGGGATCACACCCGTGGTCTCTGCCTCCGGAAACACCGAAATGCCTCGGATGGGCTCCTGCGCGTGGGCCGGCGGCCCTGTCAGGAGCAGGGCGACCAAGCCGCACGCGGCCAGGCACGCTCCGTTCATCACGCGCGTAGCCATGTCTTGGACCTCGTCATAGAGCGTGTAGTAGACATCGGCGGACCTGCTCTTGTCCAGCCCCCCGTTGGGGCGCGGAGTGGATGGAAACGACCCACGTAGCGAACGAAGCCCAAGATTCTCGGGCCGCGTCGCCGGTGATACGCTAAAATTATTGGGCTATGAATCGGGAACTTCAGACCGAGCAGTGCAGGAGCCGGCTCACGCGTCATAGCTTTACAGTCTGGCTTGTGTCGTAGGGTCCCGGCATGGCGCTGACGCACCTACAGCAGCTCGAAGCCGAGAGCATCCACATCATGCGGGAGGTGGTTGCCGAGGCCGAGAAGCCGGTGATGCTCTACTCCATCGGCAAGGACAGCTCGGTGATGCACCATCTCGCCGTGAAGGCGTTCCATCCCGCCAGGCCTCCGTTTCCGCTGCTCCACGTCGACACGACCTGGAAGTTCCGGGAAATGTACGAGTTCCGCGACCGGATGGCGAAGCAGCTGGGGATCGATCTCATCGTGCACGTCAACGCCGAGGGACTGAAGATGAGTATCGATCCCTTCGTCCACGGCTCGACCATCCACACCGACATCATGAAGACGCAGGCGTTGAAGCAGGCGCTCGACCTGTACGGC
>JACORX010000329.1 GCA_016179165.1 Candidatus Rokuibacteriota bacterium
CCTCTGAGATCGCCTTGGTTACGCGCTCCGAGGGCGGCAGCGGGTTCTCGTTCGAGGCGAGCTTGATGACATCCGTCAGGCCGAACTCGCGCTCGAGCTCCTCGATCGGCTTCCCCGGCTCGTAGGGGTCGATCCCGAGGATGTGGTCGTTGGCGAGCGATTCCCAGGACACAGGCATGAGCGGCTCCTTAGGCGGCCGGGTAGGATCCGAGGATCTTCAGGAACTGGCAGCGCTCCTTGACCTCGTCGAGAACGACCCGGACGTCATCGGTATCGCGGTGGCCCTCGAAGTCGACGAAGTTCACGTACTCCCAGGGGCGCCGCTTGGTTGGTCGCGATTCGATCTTGGTCATGTTGAGCCGGCGCGCGGCAAAGGGCTGGAGGATGCTGTACAGCACGCCGGGCTCATTCTTCATCGAGAAGAGGATGGAGGTCTTGTCCCGCCCCGTGACGACGGCCGGGCGGCGGCCGATCACCAGGAAGCGTGTCGTGTTGTACGGGTTGTCCTCGATGCGCTTCTGCAGTACGGGCACGTCGTACGTACGGGCCGCCAGCTCCGAGGCGACCGCCGCCACCGTCGGGTCGTCCTTCGCGCGCTCCGCCGCCGCGGTCGTCGACGGCATCTCCTCGGTGCGCGCGTCGGGCAGGTGGCCCAGCAGCCACTGCCGGCACTGCGCGAGCGCCTGCGGGTGGGAGCAGACGACCTTGACCTCGCCGAGATCGCCGGCCCTCGACAGCAGGTGCTGGCTGATCTCGAGCGTGAGCTCGCCCGTGATCAGGGCCTCCGAGTCGATGAGGCGGTCGAGCGTGACATTGACCGGCCCCTCGGTCGAGTTCTCGACCGGCACAACGCCGTACTCCGCGCGTCCCCGCTCGACCTCCTCGAAGACGTCGGCGATGGTCTTGAGCGGTATGAGGTGGGCCGAGGTCCCGAAACGGCGCATCGCCGCGGCATGGGTGAAGGTGCCCGCGGGACCGAGGTACCCGACGGGCAGCGGGTTCTCGAGGGCGAGCGAGGCCGAGAGGATCTCCCGCCAGACGACACGGACCGCCTCAGCGCTCAGGGGGCCCCGATTCAGCGCCGCGAGGCGATCGAGGACCTGCGCCTCGCGCTCCGGGACAAAGTACGGCCGGTCCTGCTGCCGCTTGAGCTCGCCGATCTGAAGGGCGGCGTGTCCGCGCTGGTTGAGAAGGTTGAGGATCTGCTCATCGAGGTCGTTGATCCTGGATCGCCAGTCGTCCAGGTCCATGAAGGGCTCCTGATGCGGATCTATCCGTGAATCACAGGTAGTATAGGCGAAGCGCCCTGGCCACGCAAGTTCCGAAGCCCATCGAGCTCCGCGGCGCTTAGGGGGCGCGTTCGCCCCGGCTGGAGCGTCCCCAGGCGCAGCGGGCCAAACTGGACGCGGCGCAGACGAATCACCGGGTGGCCGAGGGCCTTGCAGTAGCGCTTCACTTCGCGGTAGCGCCCTTCCTTGAAGGTCACGCTGAGCCACGTGTTTCCCTTCTCGTGCTTGAGGATCCGCACGGTCGAGGGTAGCGCCGGACCGTCGGGCAGGAGGACGCCGCGCCGCCACCCGTCGAGGTCGTCCGGCCCGACGTGGCGCTCCACCTCGACCTGATAGACGCGGGGGATCTCATAGCGTGGATGCAGGAGCCGGTTGGTCAGCTCGCCGTCATTTGTGAGGAGCAGGAGGCCCTCAGCGTCGTAGTCGAGCCGCCCAACGGGGAAGAGCCTGGGCGCGCCGGGCGGCAGGAGATCCGTCACGACCGGGCGGCCTTCCGGGTCGCGGAGAGTCGTGACGTAGCCGCGCGGCTTGTGGAGAAGCACGTAGGCGTACGCCTCGCGCGCGCCTACGGGCCGGCCGTCGAGGGCGATGCGGTCGGTCGCGGGGTCCGCCTGGGCGCCGGGCTCAAGCCGCACCGCCCCGTTGACGGTGACGCGGCCGGCCTCGAGGAGCGCCTCAGCCCCGCGGCGTGACGCCAGTCCCGCCTGAGCCAGGATCTTGCTGAGTCGCATCGGTGGCAGGAGAGCTGTCCCCGCCCTCGCCGGATCCCGCCGCCCCTGCGGCGTCGGCGGGGGCCTCCGGGATCACGAGATCGCCCTCGACCTTCGGCAGGTCGGCCAGGTCCCTCAATCCGAAGGCGACGAGAAAGTCCCGCGTCGTCTCGTAGAGGAACGGCCTGCCGGGCGAGTCCTTCCGTCCGGCGATTCGGACCATGCGGCGGTCGAGGAGGTTGTCGAGGACCGCCTCCGAGTTGACGCCCCGGACGGCGTCGATGTCGGGACGGGATGCCGGCTGGCGGTAGGCGATGATCGCGAGCGCTTCCAGCGAGGAGCGCGACAGCCTGGAGCGCGTCCGGCTTCGGGCCAGCTTCACGAGCCAGGGCGCGACCTCGGGCCGCGTCACCAGGCGATAGCCGCCGCCGACTTCGATGATCTGGAGGGCCCTGCCCTGCCCGTCGAGCCGCTCCGTGAGCACGCTCACCAGCTCGCGCGCCTGGCCCGCGGAAGGAAGATCGAGCACTTCCTGGATGCGCTCGGCCTCGACCGGAGCCTCAGACGCGAAGAGCAGCGCTTCGAGGACGTCTACGGGTTGAGTCACGCTTGGGGGTTGAGTCACGCTTGGGGGTTCAGTCATGGACGGGCTCGGTCATGCGCGGTCTCTCCAGGGGTTGGGGCCTCGGTGGGCGGGACATCCGAAGCCGTATCGGTCGCGGACGCCGACTCGATGACGATCTCGCCGAACAGCTCAGCCTGGTGGGCGCTCGCCTGCCCGAGCCTCACGAGCTCGAGCAGGGCAAGCAGCGTCACGACCCACTCGGCGCGGACGCGCTCTTGCCCGGCGACGGACGAGAAGAGGATGGACCACGTGTGCCGCAGCAGCTCGATGACCTCGCCCATGCGCTCGAGGATCGAGAGCGGGTTCGCCTCGATCCGGCGCGGCGTCTGGCGCTTCTGCTCCTCGATGAGCCGCGTGATGGCCCTCTGCAGGAGGTGAACCGAGAGGTCCTCCAGCGGGACGTCCTCGGGCGGCGGCAGGAGGCCGACGGTGCGGCCGTAGAGCAGCGCCTGCTCTGCCTCGAGCTCGCCGAGCCGGGCCCCGAGCTCCTTGACGCGCGCGTATTCTCGCAGGCGCTCGGCGAGCTCCTGGCGCAGGAGCTCGCCCTCCTCGTCGAGGGTGTCCGGCGGCGCCTCGGGATCGACCGGCAGCAAGAGCTTGGACTTGAGGTAGATCAGGGTGGCAGCCATGACCATGAAGGCGCCGGCGGTGTCGAGCTCCTGGAACTGCACCGACTCGAGATGTGCTAAGTACTGCTCGGTGATGGTGCGGATGGGCAGGTTGGCGAGGTCGACTTCGCTGGTCCTGCAGAGGTGGAGCAACAGGTCCAGCGGGCCGACGAAGGAGTCGACACGGACGGTCAGGCCCTGCGGCTCCGTCTCAGGGCTAAGCGTCGGGCCGGCGGTCATCCGGTAACGGGGGCCCAGAAATGGCCCCCGTACTCCCCCAGTAACGGGGCCCAGAAATGGCCCCCGTACTCCCCCAGTAACGGGGCCCGGAAATGGCCCCCGTACTCCCCCAGGTCCGCAATCATTTGGGCTCCAAATTTATCACCGCTCGGACTTCGTCCATGGTCTTCTTCGCGAACTCGCGCGCCCTCCTCGATCCCTCGTGGAGGATCTCCACGATCTCGCGCGGCTTGGCGGCGAAGCGCTCGCGTCGCTCACGAATTCCGGCGAGCGGCGGCAGCATGTGGGTGAGCAGCACCGCCTTGCAGTCGAGGCAGCCGATGCCCGCCGTCCGGCAGCCTGTCGCGCAGGCGTCGCGAGGCGCATCGGGAGTGAAGATCTTGTGGAGATCGAAGACCGGGCAGAGGCCCGGGGTTCCCGGGTCACTGCGCCGCTTCCGGGCGGGATCCGTCATCATCGGCTTGACCTTGGCCGTGATCTCCTCGGGCGTGTCCGATAGCAAGATTGCGTTGCCGAGCGACTTCGACATCTTGCGGCCGTCGGTCCCCGGCACCTTCGGGATCTCGGTCAGCTTGGCCCCGGGCTCCGGAAAGACCGGCTTCCACGTGTTGTTGAAGCGCCGCGCCACCTCGCGCGTCAGCTCGACGTGCGGTACCTGGTCGATGCCGACCGGCACCCACTGGGGCTTGTACATGAGGATGTCCGCCGCCTGGAGCAGCGGGTACCCCAGGAGCCCGTACGAGGGCGACTCGAGCCCCAGCTGCTCCACCATCTCCTTGTACGTGGGGACACGCTCGAGCCAGCCGAGCGGCGTCACCATGGAGAAGAGGAGATGGAGCTCCGCGTGCTCGGGCACCAGCGACTGGATGAAGAGCGTGCTACGCTGCGGGTCGAGACCCGCGCCGAGCCAGTCCGCCAACATCTCGATCGTGCTGTCCGGCGCCTGGCCGCTGTTCTCCGCGTCCGTCGTCAGCGCGTGCCAGCTCGCAACGAAGTAGAAGCAGTCATACTCCTCCTGGAGCCGCACCCAGTTGTCGAGCGCGCCCAGGTAGTTGCCGAGATGGAGCTTGCCCGTCGGGCGCATGCCTGAGAGCACCCGCTGCTTGGACGTCATGACGCTCCCGGATCTCCTTCTACCGAGCCCCGGCGCGCTTCCCAAGCCTTGGCCATGCGCAGGAACACGTAGTTGGCGTAGAGCACGGCGAGCACGAAGCCGCGCCAGCCGTCGAGGAAGCCTAACCTCAGGACGTACATGGAGAGAAACCGGCCGAGCGGGCGGAGCGCAAGGTCGGCGAGCCCCGCCCGTCCGCCGCGGCTGACGATCTCCTGGGCCGCAAGCGTGGAGTACCGGTTCGAGCGCGCAACGAAGTCATCGAGTCCGCGGTACGAGTGGTGCAGCATCGGCTCGACGAGCGCCTCGACGGAGCCCTCGACCACGACCGATTCGTGCACCGCGCTGTCCACAAAACGGCCGGCGTTCCGGCGGAAGAGGCGGAGCTGGTAGTCCGGGTAGAGTCCGCCGTGACGCACCCAGGCGCCCCAGAAGACATTCTTCCGTGGGATCGAATAGCCGTCGGCCGGGCCGTTCGCCCGCACGATGCGGCCGATCCGCGCCCGGAGCTCGGTGGTGACGCGTTCGTCGGCGTCCAGCGACAGCACCCACTCGCCTGTCGCCTGTTCGAGCGCGAAGTTCTTCTGCGCGGCGAAGCCGGCCCACGGCCGGACCCAGATCTTGTCCGTGAACTCGCGCGCAACCTGGACGGTCTTGTCGGTGGACTCGGCGTCGATCACGATGATCTCGTCCGCCCAGGCGGCGCTCTCGAGGCAGGCGCGCAGCCGCTCCTCCTCGTTCCAGCCGATGATGGTGACGCTGAGCCGGTTCACTCCGCGCCCTCGATCATGTCTCGCGCGGCCTCGAAGACTGCCGCGACCTCGAGTCCGGCCATGGTGCCGTCCGGACTCTGCAGTCCCCGACAGCGCGCCCCGTAGGGCCCGTTGCGCGCGGCGCGCGTCGGCCCGTAGAGTCCGAGCGACGGCGTCCCGAGCGCCGCCGCCAGGTGGAGCGGCCCCGTGTCATTGGCGATCATCAGCCGGCAGCGTTTCAAGAGGGCCGCCAGCTCGCCCAGATCCGTCGGCGGGGCGAGGAGCGCGCTGTGCCCCGGCAGCGCCAGGGAGATCTCGCGCGCCATGTGCGCCTCGTCGGGGCCCCAGAGCAGCAGGAGACGCGCGCCCGCTTCAGTGGCCAGCCGCTCGGCCAAGGCGCCGAAGCGCGCCACCGGCCACCGCTTCTGCGGATGGCCCGCGCCCGGGTTGATCGCGACCAGCCGATCGCCGGGTTTGACGCCCTCCTTGACGAGGAACTCCTCGATCCGGCGCTCCGCCGCCGCGCGCACCGGCACGTGGAACTCCGCGGGCCCAGACTCGATACCGAGCGGGGCGAGGAGCGCCAGGTACTGCTCGACGACGTGGCGCGCCGAGTCTGGGGGCGTCACGCGACGGTTGGTGAAGAGCGCGCTCCAGCGCTCGCGGCACCGGCCCGCGCTGAAGCCTATTCGCAGGGGCGCCCCTGTGTAGGCGGTTAAGAGCCCGCTCTTCAGCAGTCCCTGAAGATCAATGGCCACGTCGAAGGAGGCGCGCCGGATCCTCTCTCGGAGCCGCCCGACCTTGCCCAATACCTGGCGGGCTCCCGCCGGGCGCCAGATGAGCTTGCGCCACAGGCGCGTGTCCACCGGCACGACCGCGTCGAGATCGGGGTGGTCGCGGAGGATCCCGTATTCACGCGCCTCGACCACCCACGTCAGGTGCGCGGAGGGGAGCGCGCGCCTGAGCGCGTGCGCGACCGGGAGGGCGTGGACGACATCGCCCAGCGAGGACAGCTTGATGATCGCGATGCGCGGGTTGCGCAACGTCATCGCCCCGCCCCGGGCTTCTCTCCGAATCGCTCCCCGGATCTCTCCCCGAATCTCTCCAAGATGAGCCGGATGAGGTCGCGCGTGGCGTGGCTCTTCGGATCCCCCGTGATGGCGACGCGCCCTCCGGCCGAGAGGACCGCGCTCCGTTCCGGCACGGACTCCGCCGTGTAGTCGGTGCCCTTGGCGTGGACGTCGGGACGGAGTCTCGCCACGAGAGCTTCAGCCGTGTCGTCCTCGAAGATGACCACGCCGTCCACGGACGCCAGCGCGCCGACGATCTCCGCGCGCTCGGTGGCCGTCATGATGGGCCGCCCCGGTCCCTTGAGCCGGCGCACGGAAGTGTCCCCGTTGACCCCGACCAGGAGGGCGTCGCCGAGGGCGCGGGCCTCGCTGAGGTAGCGCACGTGGCCGACGTGGAGGAGGTCGAAGCAGCCGTTGGCCAAGACCAACCGCTTGCCCTGGCGCCGCCACCCCTCGGCAAGACGGGCCGCCTCGTCAACGCCGAGCAGCGGCGCCATCGTCGCCAAGCGACTCGCAAAGCTCCCGCGGGGAGACCGTCGCCGTGCCTCGCTTCATCACCGCCACGCCGCCGGCCACGTTGGCGAGCCACGCGGCCTCGACCGCCTCAGCCCCTCCGGCGAGGGCGACGGTAAAGGCGCTGATCACGGTGTCCCCCGCGCCGGTCACGTCGGCGATCTGGTCGCTCCCGTGAATCGGCATGAACGTCACGGGCCCCTCGCGCTCGAGTAGCGCCATGCCGCGGCTGCCGCGCGTGATCAGGAGATAGCGCGAATCGAGCCGCTCGAGCACCACGCGCCCGGCCTTCTCGAGGACGCTCTCGTCCCCCAGCTCGGCCCCCGCCAGCGCCTCGACCTCGGGCTCGTTTGGAGTCGCCGCGGTCGCGCCCCGGAAGCGCGGCAGGTCATAGCGGCTGTCTACCGCCACGACCGCGCCGCGCCGGCGGGCCGTCTCGATGACGGCTTCGAAGACCCGTGCCGTGACGGTGCCATAGCCGTAGTCGGAGACGAGAAACGCATCGGCCCCGCTCCCGGCCGCCTGCACAGCGGCGATCAGCCGCGCTTCGACATTGTCCGCCAGGCTCGGCTCGGGCTCGCGGTCCAGCCTGACGATCTGCTGGCGCGTGGACTCGTAGCCGCCGGCCATGATGCGCGTCTTCACCGGAGTCAGGCGCCCTACGGCCCTGCTGATGCCCTCGGATGAGATCCCGGCTTCGCCGAAGAGCCGCAGGACTTCGTCTCCCGCCGCGTCGGCGCCCAGGACGCCTACGGGCAGGGCCGTCGCCCCGAGGGCGCGGACATTGTGAGCGGCATTCGCGGCGCCCCCCAAGCGAACCTCGCGGTCCGTGAAGCGGAGGATGAGGACGGGCGCCTCCCGTGAGATTCGCGCGGGCTTGCCGTAGAGATATTCGTCGGCGATGAGGTCGCCGACGACGACGATTCGCTTGCCGGTGAATCCCGTGATGAGCGCGCGGAGCCTCTTCACCGGGAACATGGCACGTCCAGTCTCCCCAGCGCCCATAGGACGGCGTCGAAGAGATCCTCGGCCACGTGGTCGGGCCCGAGCGTCCACTCCTGCCGCCGATACTCCCATTCCCCGCGGCCGTACCCCGTGAGCACGAGGACCGTCGCCAGTCCCGCCGCTCGACCAGCTCCAATGTCCGACGGCTTGTCGCCGATCATCACCGACCGGGATAGATCCAGATTCATTTCCGCCGCCGCGCGGAGCAGGAGCCCCGGCTTGGGCTTCCGGCACTCGCACTGAAGGCGGAATGGCGGCTGCCCGGCTGTCGGATGATGGGTGCAGACGTAGAGCGCGTCGAGCTTCGCTCCCTGGTCGGCCAGCTGGCGCTCGACCTCGGCGTTGACCGCATCGAGCGTCTCTTTCGAAAAGTAGTCTCGCGCAATGCCGGCCTGGTTGGTCGCCAACACCGCGGGGATCCCTGCCCGATTGAGGCGGGCCACACCGGCCGGCGATCTCGGCAGCATACGTACCCGGCTGGGGTGATTGATATACCCCGCCTCTTCGATGAGACAACCGTCACGGTCCATGAACACGGCGGGACGGCCAGTGGACCCCGGGGACATGAGGCCAGTGTAATGCTCCGGCCAGGATTGATCAATGAAAATCCCTGTTTACTGAGTCAAAGAACCCCGTCAGGCCTTGAGGAGGCGGTAGATTCGTTCGAGCCCTTTGACCTGCGCTGCATAGGTGAACGGCTCCGCCGATGCTCTCGCCGCCGACGCCAACCGCCCGGCATCGGCGTCCCGAATAGTCCGCAAGCCTCGCGCGATGTCCACCGGCTCGGGCGAGGCGGCAACCGCGCCGCTCACGCCGTCGCTCACGACCTCAGAACCACCCGTCAGAGAGCTGGTGAGCACCGGAACCCCTGACGCCAGCGCCTCGAGATGCACGTTCCCGAATGGCTCGTAGCGGGCCGGCAGAGCCACGGCGTCGGCGGCGGCATAGAGCCGTTCGACGTCGGGACGCGGCGCTATCCAGGTCACGGATGCCTGCAGTCCCAGTCGCGCCTCCAGCCGGCGGTACATCTCGGTCCGCCCTCGGCCGGCCACGAGGAGGTGAATGTCACGGGACCGGAGGGCAGCCACGGCCTCCATCAGGGGTCCTAGTCCCTTGCGCTCGAAGCCGGAGCCGACGAACGCAACCAGCCACGCTTCCCGCGGACTACCCAGCGCCTCCCGAGTCTCCGCTCGCCAGCGCTCGCGGTTCTCGGGATGGAAGCGAGTCAGGTCCACGCCGTTATAGACGACGGTCACGCTGGAAGCCGGAGTGCCGTAGAGCCGCTCGACTTCGGCTTTTCCCCTTGCGGAAATCGCCACGATGTGGCGTGCGCCACGAAGCGTAAAAATGCGCCGTTCCAACCACAAGAGGAGCCGGTGCTGAGGATTCACTTGAAAGCCGCCCCGCCCCATGGCCTCTAGGTACGCCCGATGGCAGCCTTCGCCGGCCCGGTAGATGTCCTGGGCGAGGCACCGCTCATGGCTCTGGACGACGTCGTAGGCGCCGGCACTCACCGCCCTCTTCGCCGCAAGGGCGAAGCAGAGTTGGCGGAGCACTGAGGGCTGCCCCGGAACCGCGAGCCGGCGGAGACCGACCCCGGGGACAGGGAATTGCCGTGCTGACGTGATGAGGTCGACGTCGTAGCCGCCGCGCTCCACGAGTGCGTTGACCAGGCCCGCGGTGGATGTTTCGACGCCGCCGCGGAAGGAGAAGGGGCGGCAAATGACGGCGAGCTTCATCGCGGCGCCGCGGCGAGCCGCCGGTAGTGACTGAGCAGCCGCGCCGTGACACGCGCACCTGTCAGGCGTTCATGGGCCAGCGCCGCCGCCCTCTCGCCCAGCCTTCGCCGAAGCGCGCCGTCATCCAGCAGGGTTGCTAAGGCGCGGGCAAGCTCGGGCGCGTCGCCCGCCGGCACGAGCAGCGCCGACTCGTCGTCGGTCAGGACTTCGGCCGCGACGCCGACGCGGCTGGCGATGACGGCCCGGCCGGCCGCTAGGTACTCGAAGAGCACGCGCGACATCCCGTCGGACTCGAGCGGCGGGTACAGGGCGATGTCAAGAGATTCGACCACTCGGGCCGGATCGTCGACGAAGCCGAGGAAGGAGACCCGGTCGCCGAGGCCGGCGCGAACCACGCCCTCCCGGGTCGCAGCTTCGAAGGGTCCCCGCCCCACGAAGAGGAGGTGAAAGGCGCGTCCCGAGCCGGTGAGCCTCTGCGCCGCCTCGACCACCATCGCATGCCCCTTCATGACGCGGAAGCCGGACAAGAGCCCTACGAGCAGCACCCCGGCCGCCAGCCCCAGCTCCTGTCGGAGAGCAGCGCCGTCGTGCGTCGGCTTGAATTTCTCCCCGTCAGCGCCGCCCGGGAGCGCCACCACGCGATCGGAGGGCGACAGGCCCGCGGCGAGGCACTGGCGGCGGATGGCTTCGCTCACCGTGACGACAAGATCTGTCGCCCGGCCGTAGAGCCAGCGGTTCAAAGCGTGCGGGCGTATCGGTTGGACGATGTGGCGGGTGCGAACGAGGGGCCGCCTCTGCGGAGAGAGGCGGTTCGCGATCGCCGCCAACCAGTGCTCCTTGCCTCGATGGACATGCACCACGTCCGTACGCGGCAGCCACGCCCGAAGCGTCCTGAGGTCGCGTATGTCGGCGGCGGGCCGAAGGCCCGAGCGGAAGCTCAAGGTCTCGATCCGCCGGACGCCTTCGTCGCGCGCGCGCGACATGACCCGATCCTCGGTCCCACGGCGGCAGACGAGCGTCGCCTCGTGTCCGGCCCGCGTCAGCTCGCGGCATACCCGCGCGGCCCAGTAGGCATCCGAGGACCACCCGCCGCAGGAGACCATGTGGACCACCTTCACGGCGCCGCGCTGAGCCTCCTAATGGTCGCGAGGTACACGGCCTCCATCGCAGCCGCGTGGCGCTCCGAGGCGAAGAGGAGAAGCGCGCGGCGTCTCCCGGCCTCGCCCATGGCGCGCGCCTCAGAGGGAGCCGATAGGAGACGCGCAAGGGAGGCGGCCACTGCCGGTGGGCTCGGCTCGTCGAGGAGGAGCCCCGTCTCCCCGTGGACCACGGCGTCAGGGAGCGCGCCCACTCGGGCGGCCAGGACAGGCCGCCCCGCGGCCATGGCCTCGAGGGCCGCGCGGCAGGACTCGTCCGAGCCCGCCCCCATGAGGACGAACACGTCGAGGGCTTCGAGCACCGCCGGCAGGTCGGCATCCCGATAGCCGGCGAAGAACACCCGGCGCTCGAGCCCGAGCCGTTTGACGAGTTCCACGAGCGCATCGCGCCGCTCGCCCTTCCCGACCAGCAACAGCCGCGCGTCACCTAGCTCTGCTCCAAGCAAGCCGAAACCCTCGATGAGGGCCTCGTGACCCCGGCCGGCAGCGAGCCGCGCGACGCAGCCGACGAGGGGGACGCCGGCCGCCCCGAACTCCTCTCGGACCTTGGCGGCGCCGGGCGCGTCAGTGGCGAAGCGCGCGGCGTCCACGACGCCGTCCGCGAGGTAGAGCCGCGGGCCGGGAACGCGCGCTTCGCGCAGGCGCTCCCCGATGCGACGGCTCACCGCAATGACTGCGTCGGTGCGCCGGTAGAGCGCCGAATCCGGCCATGCCCGTCGGACCGAGCGCTCGCTGTGGAAGGTCCTGATGAGAGCTGCCGTGCCGTGTCCCCACCACCCCAGCCAGTGGTCGTGGCCGTGATGGACATGGACCACGTCCACGCCCTCGCGGGTCACGAGGCTCCTGAGCCGCCGGGCATCCCGCACGATGGCTGCCGGGCCGGACTTGACGTCGAGCCTCAATTCCTCCACGGGCTCTATGCCGGCCTCGCGCGCCTTTGCCTCGAAGCGGTCACCTGCCGCCAGACCAAGAAGCACGCGGTGGCCCCGGGACTGGAGGCCAAGCACCAGTCGCAGGACCGGCTCAGCGCTGCCCGTCCACCAGCGGTTGGCGACGACGTGGAGGACGGTGAGCCGGCCCGTTCCACTCATGGGCGCATCGGGCGCGGGGCCGCTCCCGCGATGACCTCGTCGTAGAGTGCCAGCAGCCGGGAGACCGCCGCGCCATGAGAGAAGCGCTCCTCGACCAACCGCCGGGCCCGCCGGGCGCGATCCGAGGCGCTCGATCCGTCGCTCAAGACAGACTCAATAGCGTGCGCCAGGGCCGCAGCGTCCCCGGGCGGGACGAGAATGCCCGTCTCGCCGTCCTTCACCACCTCGGGAATTCCCCCGATCGCGCTCGCCACCACGGGTACCCCGGCCGCGAAAGCCTGGAGAAGGGACTGCGGCACACCCTCGGTGCGCGTCGAAGCCAGAACGAAGCAATCCATGGCGCGCAAGAGCTTCGGCACGTCGGCCCGGAAGCCGGTGAAGACGACCGCCTCACCGAGGCCGCGGTCCTTGGCGAGGCCCTCGACCCAAGGCCGCCGGATCCCGTCACCGACGAGCAGGAGCCGCGCCGCCGGATGCCGGGCGTGAACCGTGGCGAAAGCGTCGAGGAGATGCGCATGACCCTTCGATCCTCTGAACATGGCGACCGACCCGATCACGGGCCGCGCGACGCCCAGGCTCTCGCGCATCGCCTGGCCATCATTTGCGCCACCGGTGAATTCCGAAAGGTCCACGCCCGCCGGGATGGCGGTGACCCGCCCGGGATCGACCCCGGCCTCGATCACGAGGCTGCGGATGGCCTCACCGCTCGTGATCACCCGATCGGCGAGCCGGCGATACACGGGGTTCCAGCGATGTCGTATGGGGATCGAGACATGACGCGTCCGCACGACCGGGACGCCCGCGGCGCGCGCAGCCAGCCCGCCCACCCAGCCGTCCACCGAGCTGTGTGTGTGGACGATGCTGACCTGCTCCCGCCTGATCAGCCGCTGGAGCGCGCAGACGGCGCCGAGATCCCACGCTCCCCGCATGCGGACGCCCACGGCCTCGAGACCCGCCGCGCGCGCTTGTCCCAGGAAGCGGCCATCGGGCTGACCCGCCAGGAGGACCCGCCAGCCACGCTCGGCTGTCCAGCGAGCCTCGCTGAGCGTCCTCAGCTCCTGGCCTCCGAGGCCCGGAGAGGACTCGGTGTGGAACACGGTCCTCATGCCGCGAGCGCCTCCTCCATGATCTCGGTCACGGCGGCCGCCGTGATGTCCCGCATGCACACGTGGTCGATGGGACAGCGCGGGAGGAAGCACGGCGCGCACGGCGCGCGCCCAACGACTCTCCGCGCCGCGTGGCTCCTGGGAGCCGTGAGCCGAGAATCCGTCGGCCCGAAGAGCGTGACCGTGGGCGTGCCGACGGCCGCCGCGAGATGCGCGAGCCCTGTGTCGCTGCTGAGCAGGCACGCGAGGCGGGCGAGAAGCCGGGGCAGCAGCTCGGGCCCGTCCCGAGCGACGAGCGATGGAATGGCCCAGCCGGCGGAAGCCGAGACGGCGGTGGCCATCTCCACGTCGGCAGGACTGCCCAGGAGAATGGGGCGGAGTCCGCGCTCACGGAGACGCGATGCGACTTCCGCGAATGACGCCGCCGGCCATTGCTTCGACGAGCCGAATGATGCGCCGAGGTGGAGTCCGACCGCTCGGGCCTCTCGGGAGGCTCCGCACTCGTCGAGCAGCGCCGAGACCGCGGCGCCGGACGCGGCGTTCTCCCTGAGGCGCCAGGCCGGAACGGTTACCGGCGACGCGACGCCGGCTGCTTCGAGGAGTCCGCGGTACTCGTCGATCTGATGCAGTCGCGGCGACGGCGGCGGTACGGCATGCGTCAGGAGAACCCGCCGCAGGTCGGTGTCATAGCCGAGCCGCATACGGGCGCCCCAGAGACGCGCCGCCAGGGCAGACTCGAAGGAATTCGTGAGGAGTATCGCACCATCCGGGCGCATTGCCCGGAGCGACGCGGCGAGCTGGCGGCGGTTCCTGACCTTCAGCGGATAGGGCACAAGGGCGTCGGCCACGCCCTGTCCCGCGAGCAGGGGCGCCCAGCGGCCGACGGCCACCACGCAAGCCCCGGGACAGGCCGCCCGAAGGCCCTGCAAGGCGGGCAGCGCCATCACCGTATCGCCGAGCCAGTTCGGGAGGCGCACCAAGACGACCCCGGTGGCCGGCATCATGGCGTCGGGCATCACGGCATCCGCCGCCCGGCGGCCGCGCGTCTCAGCGTCTCGCTGAGCACCTGGTCAAGGGCCACTCTGTCGGCACCCAAGTCGAGCCGCACGGATAGCACCCAGAACGGCACGTCTCCCAAAGACATCTCGCGGAGCCGGACCCAGTCCTTCTCCGTCGTGAGGACGGCCTCGGCCCCCGTCTCGCTTACCCGCGCGGCCACGCGAGCGAGATCGCCCGGCGTGTACCAGTGATGGTCAGGGAACTCCGCCAACCCCGCTACCTCGGCTCCCAGACCCATGGCCGTCGCGACGAATCCCCTGGGCGCCGCGAGTCCCGCCAGGATGAGCACCTTCCGTCCGGTCAGCCCCTCAGGCTCTGCGGTACGAACGTAGTCGCCACGTCGAAGCGACGTCGGGCGGTAGGCGCCGCTGAGAACTGTCGCCGCTGACGCTCGGAGCCGCAGCACGTGGGCGATATCGCTCGTGGCGGCGGCCGTCGGCGGGTTCGTCACCACGACGAGGCCGGCCCGCTTAAGGGCGGACAACGGCTCGCGCAGGGAGCCCCTAGGAAAGAGTCGGCCGTTGCCCCACGGGTCGCTTCCTGAGACCACGACGATCTCGATGTCCTTGGTTAGGGTCCGGTGCTGGAATCCGTCGTCGAGGACCAGCGCGTCGGCGAAGCATGTCTCGACCGCGACCACCCCCGCCTCGTACCGGCTCTCCCCCACCACGATCGGCACTCCGGGCAGATGCTCCGCTAGGAGCGCCGGCTCGTCTCCGCCGTCTCGCGTGCCGAGCCGGACGCCGCCGCCGTCGGCCACGATTCGAACGCCGCGCGTGCGCCGCCCATATCCTCGGCTCAGGACGGCGGGCCGCGCGCCCATCTCGCGGAGCGCCAGCACGACGACCTCGGCCAGCGGTGTCTTTCCACTCCCGCCCATCGTGACATTGCCGACCGATATCACCGGGACGGGAAGGCCGCGCGTAGACAAAAGGCCGATCCGGTAAGACGCGGAGCGCGCCGTGAGGGCGGCGCGATAAGCCGCCGCCGCCGCGCTGAGACCCGCGCGCACCACGGGGCTCGCCCGCCCATACCAGGCTTCCTGCAGCCGGAGCTCCGGCGCCCGCGCCGACTCAGCCATGCGCCGGCTCCATCATTAAGAACCGCTCCACGAGCTCGAGGGTGTGCTTCACGGCTCCCTGACGACCCACGAGGGCCTGGAAGGCGGCCTCTCCCATACGCTGCCTCAGCTCGAGGTCGCCCAACAACCGGCCGACCCAGCGCTCGAGCTCCGCGCCTTCGCGGACCAGCACGGCGCCGCCGGCGGCCAGCAGGACGTCGGCGCTCTCGCGGAAATTGCCCGTGTGCGGTCCGAAGAGGACCGCCTTTCGCAGCAGCGCGGGCTCCAGCATGTTGTGGCCGCCTGTCGGGACGAGGCTGCCCCCGACGAATACCACGGTTGCGACCCTGTAAAGCTGCGCCAGCTCTCCGACCGTATTGAGAATGATCACCGAGTTCCGGTCCCTCGCGCCCGGAAGATCGCTGCGGCGGACCGCGCTGAGCCCACGCTCGATCACGAGGCGCTCCACCTCCGGCACGCGCTCCGGGTGCCGTGGGGCAAGGAGCAGGACCAGCTGTGGGAAGTGCGTGCGGAGCCGCGCGAAGGCGTCCAGCACGGCGGCATCCTCGCCTCGATGCGTGCTGCCAGCGATCCACACGAGGTCGTCCTCGCCGAGCCCGAGCAGCCGTTGCCACAGGGACTCGCCACCGGCATCCGGGGCGGCGAGGTCCGCCTTGAGGTTGCCCGTGACCACCACCCGCTCTGGCGGCGCGCCGAGGGCGATGATACGGCGCGCGTCCTCCTGCGACTGCATCGCGAAGACCCCGACGTCGCGCAGCATCCTGGAGGTGAGGAAACGCACGCGGCGGTAGCGTCGGAAGGAGCGGTCAGAGATGCGCCCGTTGGCGATCATGGACGGGACGCCGCGCGCCGCCAGCGCCCGGAAGAAATTCGGCCACAACTCGGTCTCCATCCCGATGAAGAAGCGGGGCCTCACGGCATCCAGCGCGCGGCGGACAGGCCCTGGCAGGTCGACGGGGAAGTACCGATGGCTCACCTTCCCATCGAGCCTGTCGGACACAATGCGCGCCCCCGTCGGCGTGACCGTCGTCATGACGATACCGAGCTCCGGCCAGCGGCGGAGGAGCGCCTCGACCAGTGGGACCGCCGTCGCCGCCTCTCCGACGGACACGGCGTGGATCCAGCAGCGCGGCTCGGCCGGCAGGCCCGCCCCGTAGCGCCCCAGGCGCTGACCGATCGCCCTGTCGTAACCTCCGCGCCTGAGCTTCCGGACCGCGAACACGACCAGGTAGGCGAGCAGCCCGAGCCGGAGCGCCACGGAGTAGAGGGCGTGGATCAGCGCCGCGCCTCCTCGTCGACCTGCCAGGTGACGGCATTCAAGGCGGACTCGATCTCCCTGCGCACGGTTTCCGCTCCGGCTGTGTCGATGTCGCGGGGGACAAGAATCGGCTCGCCGAAGCGGACTACACAGCGCGAGAACGGCTTCGGGATCCGAAATTCGTCCCACGAGCGCGCCCGCCATTCCGAAGACGCACCGACAGCCGCCGGTACGACCGGCGCGCCTGTTATCCTTGCCAGCACGACGACCCCGGCCTTGAGCACCTCCCGCGGACCCCGCGGGCCATCGGGCACCACGACGGCGCCGTGGCCCTCTCCGATTGCGTGGGCGAGGGCCCGGAGCCCCCCCGCGCCCCCGCGGCTCGAAGATCCTCGGACGGTCACGAAGCCGAAGCGGCGCACGAGGTCGGATATCATCGAGCCGTCTTCGGAGCGGCTGACCAGCGCGCGCAGCCCCCGTCGGCGATAGAGGTAGGGTAGCAGCAGGAGGCGCGCGTGCCAGACGACGTAGATGGTCGGCGCGCCCGCGGCCCACAGGGGCTCCACGGTTTTCTCCTCGCGCCGTAAGCGCAGCGTGGCAGCCAGCAGCCGGAGCGCCCACGACCCTGCGGCCGGGGCCAGCTTTCGCCAGAGCCGGGCGGCCTTCATGCGGCACCCACGACCTTCAGCACGGCCCGCGCCGCCCGTGCCCCGACGCCCGGCTGGCCCAGCATCGAGCGCACCTCCTTGAACGCCGCACGCTGGGCGGTCGCTGCCACGGAATCACCGAGTAGCTGTTCTGCCTCGCTCGCAAGCCGCGCTCCGGTGACCTTATCTTGAAGTATCTCGGGCACGGCGCCGCGGCCCGCGACGATGTTCGGGAGGCTGATCCATGCCGACCGTTTCAGGAGCCGCACGATCACCTCGCTCAGCCGCGACACCCGGTAGCAGACGACCATCGGCGCCCCGAGCAGCGCCGCCTCGAGGGTCGCCGTCCCGGAGGCGATCAGGAGAGCGTCCGAGGCCGCCATCACCTCGTGCGTGAAACCTTCCACCACTTCCACCGGCGGGCCGCCCGCCTCGGACGCGCGCCTGAGGTGGACGGCGACGAGCCTCCGATCCACGCTCGCCGCCAACCCCAGCACGAAGCAGCGTCGGCCGTCGGCTCGGGAGAGCCGGGCTGCCGCATCCAGCATGGGCGGCAGCAGGCGGTCGACTTCCTGCCGCCGGCTGCCGGGCAGGAGGCCCACCAGAGTCTGTCTCCCTCCCAAACCCAGCCGCTCGCGAGCCTTCGCCCGGTCGAGGTCGCTCGGCACCACGTCCAACAGGGGGTGGCCCACGAACTCCACCTGGACGCCGGCCTCCTCGTACAGGCGCATCTCGAAGGGAAACGCCGCGAGGACCCGCGTCACGCGCCGAGCCATCTGCCGTATGCGTCCCCGTCGCCAGGCCCAGAGCTGAGGCGGGATGAAGTATACGACCGGAATCCCGGCCCGCCGCGCCTGCTGTGCTAACCGCAGGTTGAACTCGGGGAAGTCGATGAGCAGCATCGCCATCGGCCGGTCTTCCCGGAGCCGCCTCACAAGGAGCTTGTACGCTCGGTAGAGCCTGGGAACGCGGCCGATGGCCTCGCTCGTCCCCATCGCAGCGTGCGCCGTCGGGTCAACGAGGATCTCGACACCCGCCGCCGCCATGCGGGGCCCACCCATGCCGCTCAGTCGCAGGCCCGGATCGAGGGCCC
The DNA here is from genome assembly GCA_016179165.1 of Candidatus Rokuibacteriota bacterium. Classification (GTDB taxonomy): domain Bacteria; phylum Methylomirabilota; class Methylomirabilia; order Rokubacteriales; family CSP1-6; genus AR37. The sequence goes on from JACORX010000329.1 coordinate 18,155, forward strand.
GGAGCGCCCGGCACATGGTCGCGCCGTGGAGGTCGCCGGACGCCTCTCCGGCTGATACCATGATCAGACGGTCGTCAGCTGCCGTCATCCACGTTTACCACGACAATCATGGCACGTTTACCACGACAATCATGGCACGCTCACCACGACAATCATGGCACGCTCACCACGGTGATGCCGGCGCGGTCCGCGATTCGTACCGCCTCGTCGCGCTCCACGAAGAGCACCTTGCCGCCGTCCACGGCCAGTGCCGTCGCGCCGCCCTCCGCCATGGCCGCAAGCGTCGCCGGCCCGACGGTGGGGATATCGAAGCGGAAGTCGTGCCCTGCCGCCACCGCCTTGACCACAACGGCGCCGCGGCCGGCCAGCTTGGCGCCCCGGCGGATCGTCTCGTCGGTGCCCTCGGCCGCCTCGACGGCCAGCGTGACGCCGCGCGAGCGCACGACCGTCTGCCCGATCCCGTGCTCCGCCAGGCGGCGCGCGAGCGCGAAGCCCGCGCGTATCTCGTCCCACTCGTCCGGCGACGGCTCCCGCGACGTCACCGTCCCAGGCCCCATGATCCACGGTGAGAGAAACGGTCGCTGGTCGAGCACCTCGATTCCCATTTCCGCGAGCGTGGCCACGACGGTGGCGGACAAGGCGGCGTCAGACAGCCCCGCGCGGGCCAGCCGGCGGCCGGCTTCGTCCGTTTCGCCGACCTCGTCGAACACGCGCTGCTTCCAGAACTTACCCACGAACACGGCTGCCTGGACGCGTTCGCCGCGGAGCGTCTGGAGGACTGCCTGGATGTCGGTGATGGCGGAGGGCACCACGCGCTCGGCGTGGGCGTCAAGGCCCGCCACCTCGTCGAAGGCGAGCGCGACCACGCGCCATCCTCGGCGCGCGGCTTCGGCGGCGGCCCGGCCGGGGAGGACCCCGGCGCCGGCCATCACCGCGAGGCGGCGCTCCACGGGAGATCCTTCGGCCAGGCGACCTCACCCCGGCCCTCACGGATCATCCGCTCGATTTCGAGCGCCACGGCCAGGGACCGAAGATCCTCGGTCTCGGGGAGCTCCACCTGGCCGGTCGCCATCGCGGCGCGAGCGGCCGATAGCAGGTGGCGGATCTCCAGCTTGAGAGGGTTGTCCTTGTGGACGAAAAGGCGCTCGACGAAGGACGCCTGCCGGTAGCGGATCGACTCGCGGTTGAGGGTGTACTCCTGCGCGGCCCGCCGGTGGATCTGGATGTCCTGGTCGGCGTAGTTCAGGACGATGTACGCGTCGGGCTGGGTGATCGAGAGGGTGCGGATCTTCTCCTCCGTGGCGCGGCTCGCCGTGATGGTCGCCATGGCCCCGGAGTCGAAGAGGATCTGCACGTTGGCGACGTCGGCCTGGAGCGAGTGGATGGAGCGCCCGAGGGCGTTCATCCGGCGGGGCTCACTGTCCACAAGCCCCAGCACGATGTCGATGTCGTGGATCATGAGGTCCATCACGACGGAGTCGCTCTGCACCCGCGGCACGAAGGGGCCGAGCCTACTCGACTCGATGAGGACGGGTCGCTCGACGATCTTGCGCAGTTCCTGCACCGCCCCGTTGAAGCGCTCGACGTGGCCCACGTGGAGCACCCGGGCGCGTTGCCGCGCCAGGCGGAAGAGATCCTTGGCTTCTTCCAGCGTGGGTGTCATCGGCTTCTCGACGAGGACGTGGACGCCCGCTTCCAGCAGGTCACGCGCAACTTCGAAGTGGCGCTCGGTCGGCACGGCGACCGTGGCGATGTCGACGAGCTCCGCCAGCTCCCGGTGCGTGGCCACCGCCTGAGTTCCGTATTGGGCCGCGATCTGCTGAGCGCGGTCGGCATCGCTATCGCAGATCGCCACGAGCTCCACATCCCACAGCTCCGCCAATGCCAGGATGTGGTACTGACCCATGTGCCCCGCGCCTACCACTCCGGCGCGGATCCGTCCGCTCTCCGGCACGTTCACCACACGCGCTCCTCACTGTTTGCGTCTTCGGTTGCCGCGTTCGTCGCGCCCGGCGGCGGGACGATGCCGCGCTTCGAGCCCTCGATGAAGTCGACGAGCCGCGCCACCAGCGGATGGCCGCCGAGCTCCGCCTTGAGCCTGGCGGCGGCGGCGGCGGGCGCGAGGCCGGAGCGGTACAGGATCCGAAAGGCGGCGCGCACCTGGCGCCGCCCCTCGCCGTCCACGCCGCCGCGGCGCATGCCGATCTCGTTTACGCCGCGCGCCGTCGCGGGTATGCCGTCGGCCATCACAAAGGGCGGCACGTCCTGCGTGACCTTCGCGCAGCCGCCTACATAGGCGTACGTGCCGATCCGCGTGAAGGGATGGATCCCCGTGAGTCCGCCGATCGTCGCGCGATCCTCGACGGTCACGTGACCGGTGAGGCCGGCATAGTTGATGATGATGACCTCGTCGCCGACCACGCAGTCGTGGGCGACGTGGCTCGAGACCATGAGGAGGCAGCGACTTCCGATCCGCGTGTCTCGCCCTTCGTGGGTCGCCCTGTGCACGGTGACGTACTCCCGGATGACGGTGTCGTCGCCGACGCTCACGCCCACGGGCAGGCCCTCGCGGAACTTGAGATCCTGGGGCACCCCGCCGATGAGGGCGCCGTGCCCGACACGGCATCGCGCCCCCAGCCTCACGCGGCCATCGAGAACCACGTGGGCGCCGATCTCCGAGCCGGGCCCGAGCGTGACCAAGGGACCGATGAGGCTGTAGGGCCCGACCACGACCCCGGCTGCGATCTCCGCACCCGGCTCCACGATGGCCGTCGGATGGATGCGCGCCGGCTCAGGCACGCGGCCTACCTTCGAGCTCCCGCACCCGCTTCTCGAGCGAGCGAACCTTGCGGAAGAGCTCCGGCAGCAGGGTCTCCGCCGCCCAGATCCGCCGCGTCTTGCCCACGGGCCGGCTCGGTATGCCGGCCCAGATTTCTCCGGCCGGTACATCATTCGGCACACCCGACTTGGCAAGGAGGACGGCGCCCGCCCCGACCGCAACGTGGTCGGCAAGACCCACCTGCCCCGCCAGCACCGCCCGGTTGCCGATCGTGCAGGAGCCCGACACGCCGACCTGTGACACCAGGATGACGTCCTCTCCCACATCGCAGTTGTGGCCTACCTGGACCAGGTTGTCGATCTTGCTGCCCCTCCGGATCCGGGTCTCGCCGAGTGTGGCGCGGTCGATTGTGCTGTTGGCGCCGATCTCGACGTCGTCCTCGATGCGCAGTCCGCCAACCTGGGGAATCTTCCGGTGCGCCGTGCCGTCGAAAGCGTAGCCGAAACCGTCGGCCCCGAGCACCGCACCGGCATGCACGACAACCCGGTCACCGATGGCGACCCCTTCCATGACCACGACGCGCGGGTGGAGCACCACATCGTCACCGAGCACAGCCCCCGCCCCAACGAAGCACAGCGCGCCGACCATGCTCCTCGCCCCGACCCGCGCGGTCGGCTCGATGACGGCGCACGCGCCCACAAAGGCCGTCGCATGCACGCGCGCACTGCCGGCGACGACAGCCGTCGCGTGGATGCCGGGGGCGACAGGAGGCTCGGGGTGGAACAACCGCAGGAGCGCGATGAGGGCCGTCTGTGGCGAGTCCACGCGGAGAAGCGCCTGGGGCAGGCCTTCGACGTCGCGGCCGACGACGAGCCCGCCGGCCGCGCTCGTAGCAGCGGCGCGCGCGTAGCGAGGGTGAACAAGGAACGACACGTGCTCGGGCCCCGCAGCCTCGAGCGGCGCGACGCCGAGCATGACCCGCGTCGGATCCCCTTCGAGCGTGGCGCCGAGCGCCTCGGCGATCCGGCCGAGCGTAAACTGGGCGCCCACGGCAGCCTACTTCTTGGCCTTGCGCGTCTCGTCGTCGAAGGCTTTGATCACTTCCTCCGTGACGTCCACCTCCGGCGCGCCGTAGACGACGCCGGCCTGCCGGCGCTCGAGGATGAGTGCGTAGCCCTTCTCCTTGCCGACCTTGGTGAAGACCCCCTCCAGCTCGCGCAGGATCTTCGCCCCCATGTTCTGTTCCTTCTTCTGCAGCTCCTTCTCGAAATCGCCGGCGAGACGCTGGGCGTCGCGCAGTTTGCGTTCGAGCTGGTCCTGCTTGTCCCTGCGGGCATCGGCCGACAGCAGCTGGCCCTTCTTCTCGAGCTCGTCGCGAAGCTTGTCGAGCTCGGCTTTCTGACCGTCCAGCTGCTTCTGCATGCCGCCCTTGTCCTTCTCCAGCAGCTCGCGGGCCTGCACCCCAGCCTGTGAGCGCGCGAGAATGCGCTGGAGATCCACGTACCCGATGCGGGTCGACTGTGGCGCCTGCGCGAGGGCCGGTGTCAGCACCCACCACAGAGCCGAGAGACTCACCAGCACCGTTACCACCACCGCCGCCTGCCTGAAGCGCCTACCCATGCCTCTCCTCCTGGTTAGAACGCCGAGCCCATCGAGAACTGGATATTGCCGAACTTCTCTCCGCTCTTCGGGTTCGGGTTGACGCCGTAGTCCACCCGGATGGGCCCAAAGGGCGAATTCCAGCGGAGCCCGGGACCGGCCGCGTACTTGAGGTTCGTCAGGTCGACCGGCGTGTGAATGCTCTGGTCCGGGCCGTACACGTTGCCGGCGTCGAAAAAGAGAGCCGCCCTGATTCCGAACGGCAGGGGCACAGAATACTCGATGTTGCCCAGCACCTGGACATTCCCGCCGATGCCCGTGCCGGACGAGTCCTCCGGCGAGATCTGGCGCGACTTGAAACTCCGGATCGTGTTCGGACCACCGAGGTAGTAGCGCTCGAAGAACGGCACCGGGTCCTTGTACCAGCCCAACTGGTAACCCGCCATGAGCCGTCCGCTGAGCACATGGTCGAACCACAGCGGCTGGTGCTGCGTGGTCGTGGCCGTGATCCGGACGAAGCGATTGTCGCCTGTCCCGATGCCCGCGAAGTCCACGCCGAACAGTGAATAGTTGCCACGCGTCGGGTCCGCCAAGCTGTCCCGCGTATCCCGGCTGAGCGAACCTCCGATCAACGACGTGACAGAGGTACCCTCCGCCTGCAGCAGCTCGGTGCTCGCATTGGGATCGACCCCGCTGAGCTTCTCCTGGCTGATCCTGTACACGGCGTTCCAGCGAGCGTAGTCTCCGATCGGAGCGCCGAAGCGCACGTCGCCGCCGAGCGAGTTGACGCTGTAGTCCTGGAAGACGCGCCGGTTGTTGAAGATGTCGAATCCCGCCGCCAGCGGCCGGTCCAGGAACCACGGGTCCGTGAACCCGATCGTTCCCTGCTGCGTCTGCGTGCCGCCCCGCAGGCGGAGGAACAACTGGTAGCCCCGCCCGAGGAAGTTGTTCTGGGACAGGTCGAGCGTACCCAACGCGCCGTCCTGCGAGCTGTAGCCGCCGCCGATCGAAAAGAGGCCAGTGGGCTTCTCCGTCACCTCGATGTTGACGATGACCTTGTCCTTGGACGAGCCCGGCGTCGTCTTGGTCTCCACCTTTTCGAAGTAGTTCAGGTTGATCAGCTTCTGCTTCGCTCGGGCAAGCTTGTGCATGGTGAAGAGGTCGCCCTCCGCCATCGGGAGCTCGCGGCGAAGGATCTTCTCCTGGCTCCGGGTGTTTCCCGAGATGTTGATCCGCTCGATAAAGACCTCGGGGCCCTCGCCGACCTCGATCGTGATGTTGACCTTCCGGTTCGGTACGTCGAGCACGATTTGCGGAACGATGTCTGCCGCCGTCCGCCCGATGGTCCCGTAGACGTCCGAGATGCCCCTGAGGGTCTCCTGCAGCTTGGTCCGGGAATAGATGTCATCGGGCTTGAGCAGGACGCGTCGGCGCAGCTCCTCGACGGGCAGCACCTTGTTGCCGGTGATGTCGATGCCGCCGACCTTGAACTGTGGCCCTTCGGCCACCACGATCCTGATCGTAACCCGCGCGGTCGCGCGGTCCACCTGCGTGTCGGCCGTCTCCACGCGCGCCTGGACGTAGCCGTTGTCGTTGTAGAACGTGACGATGCGCTCGGTGTCCTGGTCGAGCTTCTGCCGCTGGACCGTGCCCCGCAGGATGTAGAACTCCCGCTCTTGCGTCAGCATGATGTCCTTGATCTTTTCCGGCTTCAGCCCCTGCGCCCCCTCAATGACGATCTTGTCGATCGTCATCTTTCGACCCTCGGCGACGCGGAACGTCACGCTGACGTCTCCGTCGGGCAGCCTGACGACCTCCGGCGTGACGCCGACCTCGAAGTACCCCTCTTCCTCGTAGGCTTCCTTCAGCTTCTCGGCGGCCCGCGTTATCTCGACGGGGTTGTACACGGCGCCGAGCTTGAAGTCGATCTTCTCCTGGAGGGTTGCGGCGTCGAGGCGCTTGTTGCCGCCGAAGCTGATGTCGCGGACGAAGGGACGCTCGCTAACCACGAAGGTCAGCTTGACGCCGCCCTCGAAGTCTTCGACCTTGGCCTGCACATCATCGAAGAAGCCGAGCGAGAAAACCGAGCGAATATCCTCCGCCAGCCGCGCCGGGACGAAGGGGCCGCCGACCTTGGCGGAGACGCGGCCCAGGATGACCGCGTCCTGGACGCGGCGGTTACCCTGGACTGCAAGGTCCTTCACGATGATCGGCGCGCCCGGAGAGGCCTTGGAGGGGGTTTGCGCGAGCGCCGGGCGCACCATCGCCCCGCCGACCCAGGACAGGGTCAGGGCAAAAAAAATTGCGAGAGCAGGCCTCCCCCGCGCGGTCATGGTTCGTCGGCCGTCCGGTCTCGGACGTGTCGCTCTAGCGTTCCGCCAGCGCGAGCCTCGGCTCGGCAATCTGAATCTCGCGGAAGGTGAAATTACCCGCCTCGACATCCACCTCGATCCGCGCGCCATCCCCGAACTGCCCGCGCACGATCGCTTCCGCGAGCGGATCCTCCACGTACTTCTGGATCGTTCGCCGCAGCTGGCGTGCCCCGTAGGTCGGGTCATAGCCCTTCTGGACGAGCAGGTCCAGCGCCACCCCGGTGGGCTCGAGCTGGATGCCCTTGTCCGACAGCTGCTTGTTGATACGGCCGACCATGAGCTGCACGATCGCGGTGATATGCTCCCGCGAAAGGGCATGGAACACGATGATGTCGTCGATCCGGTTGATGAACTCCGGCCGGAACGCGCGCTTCAGCTCGTCCAGGACCTTCTCCTTCATCCGCTCGTAGGTCGTCTCATCCCCTTCCGCCAGGAAGCCGGGAGCCGACCGCTTGCCGATGAAGCTGGTCCCCAGGTTCGACGTCATGATCAGGATGGTGTTCTTGAAATCCACCACGTGGCCCACCGAATCGGTCAGGCGCCCGTCGTCCAGTACCTGAAGCAGCAGGTTGAAGACGTCCGGGTGGGCTTTTTCGATTTCGTCGAAGAGCACGACCGAATACGGGCGGCGCCGCACCTTCTCCGTCAGGAAACCGCCCTCTTCGTAGCCTACGTAGCCGGGAGGCGCCCCCAGCAGGCGCGAAACGGAGAATTTCTCCATGTACTCGGACATGTCCACGCGGATGAGAGCGTTCTCGTCGCCGAAGAGGTACTCCGCCAGCGCCCGGGCCAGCTCCGTCTTGCCCACACCCGTCGGACCGAGGAACACGAACGAGCCCACGGGCCGCCGGTTGTCTTTGAGCCCCGCGCGCGACCTGCGAATCGCGCGGGACACCGCGATAACCGCGTCCTCCTGGCCGATGATGCGCCCGTGCAGCGCGTCCTCCATCCGGGCGAGCTTCGCAGACTCCTTCTCCTCGAGCTTGGACAGCGGGATGCCCGTCCAGCGTGACACGATGTACTCGATGTCCTCTTCGCTGACCGTCTGGGGCCCCTTGCCCTTGCGCTTGTCCCACTCGCGCTTCATCTCCTCGTCCCGCCCGCGGAGCAACTTCTCTTTCTCCCGGAGAGACGCGGCCTTCTCGATCTCGTCGAACAGTACCACCGAGTACGGCCGCCGCCGCACCTTCTCGGTGAGGAACCCGCCCTCCTCGTACCCGACGTAACCGGGAGGGGCACCCAGGAGCCGGGAGACGGAGAACTTCTCCAAGTACTCCGACAAGACGACCCGGAACAGCGCGTTCACTTAACCGAATAGCTACACGGCCATAGACCGCGCCAGCTCCGTCTTCCCGACACCGGTCGGACCCAGGAAGATGAACGAGCCGACCGGGCGCTTGGCGTCCTTGAGACCCGCGCGCGAGCGGCGGATGGCCCGGGAGACGGCCGCGACGGCGTCGTGCTGCCCGATGATGCGGTGGTGGAGCGCGTCCTCCATGCGGGAGAGCTTCGCCGACTCCTTCTCCTCGAGCTTCGACAGGGGGATGCCCGTCCAGCGGGAAACGATGAACTCGATGTCCTCCTCACCGACGTTCTGCATGCC
>JACORX010000265.1 GCA_016179165.1 Candidatus Rokuibacteriota bacterium
CACGTGGGGCTCGAGTAGATGACGACATGGTGCTCGCTCATGGCTCACCCTCCTTGCCTGGAGGCTAACACGCCGCGCAAGGACCCGGGAACCTTGACTTGGGAGGCCGGCTTCCCTAAGGTGGCTGAGAACATGAGTGATCTCCGCGCCAGCACGGCAGCGGCATGAGCGCGTTCCTCCGCGGGAGATGTGCGACAGCTCGATTATAGCCCACCGCGCGGGGACATGGCACTAAGGTGGGGTGTCGGTGCTTGACTTGCCATGAATGGTGCCATACCATCGTGGCATGAAAAGAGCCACCATGGTGACCACCGTAAAGAACTTTCACCTCCCCCTCTCTGAGGACGTCTACGCGGCCCTGCGTGAGGAGGCTGCAGCGCTCAAGCGGCCCGCCACGATCATCGCCCGCGAGGCAATAGAGGCCTGGCTCCGGGAGCGGCGACGGGCCTCGGTACGCGAGAGCATCGCCGCCTACGCAGCCAAGCATGCGGGCACGACGGCCGACCTCGATCCCGCCCTTGAAGCGGCTTCTCTCGAACTCTGGCGGCCGAAGCGCAGGCGGCGGCGGTGAAGCGCGGGGATGTGTTCTGGGCCGAGCTGGCCCCTCGATCCGGATCGGAACAGATGGGGCGGCGGCCCGTCGTCATCGTCTCGCACGATGGCTTCAACGAGGCCCCCGGTTGGCGCTCGCTGGTCGTCGTGCCCGTCTCGACGTCGGCAACGCAGGCCCAGCGCGGCCCTACGGCGGTCCCGCTGGTCGAGGGGGCCGGCGGCCTCCGCAGGGCGGGCGTCGCGCTCTGCCACCAGGTCACAACGCTTGACCGAGGGAAGCTGACGCGGCGTCTCGGAGCGCTGCGGCAGGATGCTCTTGCCAGGATCGAGGACGGATTGAAGGCCGCCCTCGATCTCGACTAGGGGCTCGCGGCTGACGCGACAGATCAGAGTCTACCGGCGAGGTACATCGCGCCCGTGGGCGCGGGGACGCCGGCCGCGGGCTCAAGCGTGACCGCGAAGGTGTCCACGGCCCCCGCCGCCTGAATCGGTGCCACGCGCAGGCTGCCGACGCCCTTGGCGTCGACGGTGAAGGCACCCGTGGGCGTTGGCGCGCCCTTCCCGGCGAGAGCATAGGCGAGCACATAGACATAAAGGCCATTATCAGACTTGGCCGGGGCCGGCGGGGCCCGGCGGCGGGGTGGCGGGCGCCGAGCGAGCCACACGGACCGCAGCATCGATCCCCCAGCCAGGGCAGTCATCGACGGCGATCGTGCGCCAGCGACCGCGGGGGAGTCACGCGACGGTCTTCAGGGGCAGAGTCCAGCGCCGAGACTGGGACGGCTTACTGACGGGAGGGGGCAGCAGGGCGCAGGGCGGCCGACGGCGGGGCCGGTCCCGGAGAGTCCTCGGGGTGGAGCAGGCCCAGGTGCGCGAGGATCGTGCCCACCACGGCCGGGTCCTGGACGGTGGCAAGGACGCGCAGCCGGCCGCCACAGCGCGGGCAGGCGAGGACATCGAGAGCGAGCACGCGGCGCATCAGGGCGGCCCAGGTCCACGCGCCCGGGGTGCCGGCGGCGCAGGGGCTGGGCTCGCGCTCGCGCGCATGGAGGTCAGGGGCCGGGCGGCCGTAACAGACGACGTGCGCGCGCCAGCGAGCATGTGGGGCGAGAACGCCGTGATACAAAACCAGGTTGACCGCGGGTCGAGGGATGATGGCCGCGAGCTTCTCCAAGAACTCGATGGGCTCGAAGAGCAGATGCGAGGTGCCATCGCGCCAGACCGTCTTCAGCGTGACGAGGACGCGTCCGTCGGCGCGAAGCTGGACGCGGGCCTGGGCGAGCGGGGGGCGGAGGAGGTAGCGGCCGAGCTGCTCGAGGCGGGCACGATCGTTTGGGGGGACCCAGACGTTGGCGTGGAGATCGAAGCCATCGAGCTGGGCCTGACGCGGGCCGCGGGAGGTGACGTGACCGAGGTCCGGCTCGTCGCCGAGGCGGCGGACGCGGGCACCAGCGCGGGGGCCGAGGGCGACACGGCCCTGGACGGAGGCGCTGGCGAGGCCGGCCAGGACGGGCGAGGCGTCGGCGAGCGGGTCCGCCGGGACGGTGTCGTCAGCGGGCTCGAGGTGGCGGCGGGCGAGCAGCCGCCCCACGCGGGCACGGACGGTGGCGAGGAGGTGCGCGACGTCCGCGTCGCTCGGGAGGGGGGCAGGGTGAAAGGTGAGGTGCCCGGGTCGAGGCTCGCTGAAGACACCGTCGAGCACGAGCGTGTGGAAGTGGATATTCAATTGCAGGCCGCTGCCGAAGCGTTGGATCACGGTCACCGTGCCGGTCTGGCCCTCCGGGATGCCGTGCGCCCGCGCGGTGCGCGCGTAGAAGGCGAGCAGCCCGCGGGCATACACGCCGAGCACGGCGCGGCACAGAGCGTGATCCCACGCCAGGCGGTAGCGCAGGCGATACGGCAGCGTCAGGACCCACTGGCGCACCGGGACCAGTGGCAGCACCTCGTCGACGAGAGAGGCGGCACGCTCCGCCATGCGTCGCCCCCCACAGCTCGGGCAGAAGCCGCGCCGCTTGCACGAGAAGGGCAGGAGGCGCTCGAAGGCACAGTCGGGGCACCGCAGCCGGGTGAAGCCGTGGGCGAGGACTCCGCAGGTGAGGAACTCGCGGAACTCCTGCTCGACGAAGCGGGGCAGGCCATGGCCGTCGCCTCGGTCGGAGGCTTCCCGCAGGAAGGGCTCCAGATGTTCGCGGATGACGGCGTGGAGCACAGAGTGCTCGGTGTCGCGAGGCTGATACGTGCGATGGGGATGGGCCACGCTCTGGGATAGCCCGTGCCGCGAGTGGCGGCAATGCCCAGAGATGGATACACGACGTTAGAACCGGGCCGCATCCTGATTCGGATCTACGACCACCGCCACTCCGCCGCCGCTGGATGGCGTCGTTCTCCGCGAACCGTCGGAGTTGTCCAGGCTGAGTGTCCTAGTCGCGTCACCGTTCTCATGAGTCCATGGTGCCAAGCAGCAGCCTGGAACAGGCTCGGACGCCAGACTTTCGTGGCAAGCGAAAGTGCAGCCCGGCATTCAAAAGCCGCTCGGAGGATTTGCCTTGCGCGCTACGTGGTTAGGAGGGGAGCCACCGAAAGAAACTCTTTCGCCGCCTTGCAGGGGCCTCACGTGGGGCTCGAGTAGATGACGACATGGTGCTCGCTCATGGTTCACCCTCCTTGCCTTGAGGCTAACACGCCGCGCAAGGACCCGGGAACCTTGACTTGTGAGGCCGTCTTCCCTAAGGTGGCTGAGAACATGAGCGATCTCCGGAAAGACCCCACCCGGGGCCATTGGGTGCTGGTGCGGCCCGCGGGCGAGGCGCCCCCTGCCAGTGGCGACTGCCCATTCTGTCCCGGCAGCGAGTCCCGTACTCCGCCGGAGATTGTCGCCTACCGCAAGGACGGCTCCGCGCCGGACGGGCCGGGCTGGAGCGTGCGCGTCGTACCTGAGATCGATCCCTACTTTAGCGTCGAGCGCGAAGTTGGGCGCGTGGGCGTGGGCCTCTACGACAAGGTTCCCCCGCGCGGGGCAACGGAGCTCATCATCGAGGGCCCGGAGCACGATCTCACGCCGGCGAGGATGGACGAGGCGCGGTGGGAACAGGTCCTGTGGATGTACCGCGACCGTTTGCGAGACCTCAAGAAGGACCCGGCCATCCGCGATATTCTGATCACGCGGCGCTACAAGAAGCCCGGCTCACGCATCACCCACCCGTACTCCCGTGTGGTCGCAGTCCCGGTCATCTTCGACGACGTGCGGCGCCAGCTGATCCAGTGCCGCGAGTACTACGAGTACAAACGACGCTGCGTCTTCTGCGACATCATCCGTCAGGAGGTGGCCGACGAGGAGCGCGTCATCCGCCTGACGCCCCATTTCGTCGCGCTCGTGCCGTATGCGGCCCGCTCGCCCTACGAGGCCTGGATCCTGCCGCGCCAGCACGCCTGCGCCTTCGAGCAGGCGCTCACACCCGATGCGGCGGCGGACCTGGCGGCCTTGCTGCGTGGCCACTTCAGGACGCTGGCATCACTCCCGGGCGATCCCTCCTTCGAGATGGTGCTGTACACGGCACCCAACCAGGCGGCCAAGCTCCTACCGGGAGAGTGGTCCAGCATTGCAGAGGACTTCCACTGGCATCTCGAGATCACACCCTCGCCCGATCGCCTGAGCCAGATCGGGGGCATTCACGTCAATGACCTGCCCCCCGAGGAAGCCGCTCGGCGGCTGAGAGAGGCCTGGGCTTGACAGGGGCAGGTACACGTGCAAGACTACGACTAGAAGAGTCGGAGATTGCCTTGGTCGGATATGGGAGGAGCGGGACGGCATGTTGAGGTTCACGAAGCGGGCCGACTACGGGCTCATGGCGATGCACTACATCGCGTGCCATGGAGATGAGGGTGCGGTGAGCGCCAAGCGCATCGCCGAGGAATTCCACATTCCGGGCGAGCTCTTGGCCAAGATCCTCCAGCGCCTCGCCAAGCGCCGGCTCATCACGAGCCACAACGGCCCCAAGGGTGGCTACGTGCTGACGCGCCGGCCCGAAGCAATCACCGTCGGGCAGGTGGTGCGTGCCCTCGAGGGCCCCATCGAGATCGTCAGCTGCATGACCGATGGCGACGGCTGCCCGCAGTACTCGCGCTGCAACCTCCGCCGGCCGGTCCAAAAAATCCAGGCCAGCATCAGCCGTCTGCTCGACACCATGTCGCTGTCCGAGCTCGCTTCGGACGGGTTCGTGCCCGTGGCCGAGCTGGTCACCACGACGTAGGAGAATGACGATGCCGCCCAAGCTCCCCATCTTCATGGACAGCCAGTCCACGACCCCGATGGATCCCCGGGTGCTCGAGGCCATGCTGCCCTACTTCACCGAGAAGTTCGGCCACCCGGCGAGCCGCAACCACCCGTTTGGATGGGAGGCCGAGGCCGGTGTGGACAAGGGGCGCGAGCAGATTGCCGCGCTCCTAGGCGGCCGCGACCCCAAGGAGATCGTTTTCACCTCGGGCGGGACCGAGTCCATCAACTTGGCCCTCAAGGGCGTGGCGGAGATGTACCGCGAGAAGGGCAACCACATCCTGACCACGGCCATCGAGCAGCGCGCGAGCCTCGACGTCTGCAAGCGGCTCGAGCGCCAGGGCTTCGAGGTCACCTACCTGCCCGTGGGGCCTGAGGGGCTGGTGGACCTCGACGCGCTGCGCGCGGCGCTGACCGACAAGACCATCCTGATCTCGGTCATGTTCGCCAACAACGAGATCGGGACGATCCAGCCCATTGCCGAGATCGGCAAACTGGCCAAGGAGCGCGGCATCGTCTTCCACTCCGACGCGACCCAGGCGGCGGGGAAGGTGCCGGTCAACGTCGAGGCCATGGGTATCGATCTGCTGTCGGCTACGGCCCACCTGATGTACGGGCCCAAGGGCGTGGGCTGCCTCTACGTCCGCCGCAAGAATCCGCGCGTGCGAATCGCGCCCATGATGGATGGCGGCGGCCACGAGCGGGGCATGCGCTCCGGCACGGTGCCGGTGCCGCTGGTTGTCGGGTTTGGGAGGGCGGCCGAGATCTGTCGTGAGGTGATGGCGGAGGAGGGCAAGCACCTCGCCGCCCTGCGCGACCGCCTTCAGGATCTGATCCTCTCCAAGGTGGACGAGGCCTACGTCAACGGCCCCCCGCGGCACCGGCTGCCCCATAACCTCAACATCTCCTTCGCGTACGTCGAGGGTGAGTCGGTGCTGATGGGGCTCAACAAGGAGTCGGCGCTGTCCTCGGGCTCCGCCTGCACCTCGTCGACTCTCGAGCCCTCGTACG
>JACORX010000272.1 GCA_016179165.1 Candidatus Rokuibacteriota bacterium
ACCCCGTACGGGGACTTGAAGTGCAGGCCCGGCCCGACCGTCCGGACGACCGCCCCGAACCGCTGGATCACGCCCGTCTCCTCGGGCTGCACCGTGAACCAGCTCGACCAGAGCAGGATCACCACGAGCACGATACCGACGCCTGCGCTAATCCGCCCACCTCTGAACCCGCGGAAGCGAGCCTGCAGCTCCCGGAGCGTGCGTTCGAGATCGGGCGGTGACCAGCGGGTCCCGCCGGGGTTCTCCGGGTCAGATGCTGACATGGTCATTCTCCCTGGCTAGCAGCGGCTAGCCGCGCGGCGTGGGTGGTGTGTCCGTCTTCAGTTCACTCGTGGAGATCAGACGACGTGCAAGAAAAAGACCATGTGTCGCGCTCTCCGATCTCGTTCCTGTGCGTGGAGCGTGTAGTCGTGCCGAGTCCACAGTTCGATCGGAGGATGGACGAGGCCCGCCACACCATTCCGGCACAACGTGCCCGTTACCCAGCGCCCCCGGGACTACCTCTCTCCTGATTCAATTCACGCAGTACGGCGCCTTTGTCTTCCCGCAGGGTCGTGGGCTTCGCTGACAGGGTGTCGCGTCGGCGACATGTTGTCGCGCGCCACCTGCACCGCGGATCTCGTAGTTCTCGTCGCACGCCTTGCAACAGCGCCACTGTCCACACCGCGTGTCCATCCGAACTGCTTGCATGCCTGGCCCGGCGCTTGCACAGGTATCGGGCGATGTCACACGTAGAGTGTCGGCGCGAAGAGAGCCGGGATCCGCGGCCTGCTCCCCTCGTCATGGTCATCGACGATGACGGAGAGATGCGCGCGGTGCTCCGAGACTTTCTCACGAGGGAGGGCTTCCAGATACACGAGGAGGCGGGAGGCGAAGGCGTCGTCGTCGCCCTCGAGTCGCTGCACCCGGCGGTCATCGTGCTGGACAAGGAGATGCCGGGGGCCAACGGCCTCGACCTGCTCTCGTATCTCACCCGCCGGCACCCGTCGATCCCCGTGATCGTGATCACGGCGTTCGGCGGCCCGGAGGTGCGAGCCGAGGCGCTGCGCCGGGGGGCGACGGGCTACATCGAGAAGCCATTCAGTGTCGCGGCGCTGCTCGGAGCGCTCCGGGCCCTCGCTGAAGGCGGGACCGCGCGCTAGACACAAGGAGGCTTGACACCATGCATCAATGGACCGCGAACGCGGTCAAGGAGCTCGTTGATCAGCGGCTCGGCGATGCGTCGCTCTTCGTAGTGTCGAACCGAGAGCCGTACCTCCACGAGATGGACGGCACTGGCCTCCGCTGGACACGTCCGGCGAGCGGCCTGGTCACCGCGCTCGATCCGATCCTGCAGGCGACAGGGGGTACCTGGATCGCCCATGGTGCCGGCGGGGCCGATCGGAAGGCCGTGGACGTGGACGGGCGTGTCATGGTGCCGCCCGACGATCCGCGCTACACGCTCCGCCGCGTCTGGCTGACCAGGGAAGAAGAGCAGGGGTATTACTACGGGTATGCCAATGAGACGCTGTGGCCGCTCTGCCACATCGCCTACATCCGCCCAACCTTTCGCCCCAGGGACTGGGAACACTATCGCTCCGTGAACGAGCGGTTCTGCCAAACCGTGCTCGAGGAACTGTCCGGGCCTGCCGCCGTCTGGATCCACGACTACCACCTCACCCTGGTGCCTCGCCTGCTCCGCTCGCGGCGGCCGGACATCACGCTCGCGCATTTCTGGCATATCCCGTGGCCGGCACCCGAGGTCTTCCGCATTTGTCCGTGGAAGCGCGAGCTGCTGGACGGACTTCTTGCCAACGATCTGCTCGGCTTCCACATCCGCTACCACTGCGATAACTTCCTGGACACGGTGGCCCGCGAGCTGGAGGCGAGGGTGGACCGTGAGCGCTCGTCGGTCACGTACCGGGGCCATACGACCCTGGTGCGCCCGTTCCCCATCAGCGTGGACGCCGAGCACATCGAGGCCGCGGCGGGGTCGGAAGCCGTCGCGCGGGAGATGGTCAGGCTCCGGGAACGCTACGGACTGGTCCACGAACGGATCGCCCTCGGCTTCGATCGCTTCGATTACACGAAGGGCATCCCCGATCGGCTCCTCGCCGTGGACCGATTCCTCACGCTTCACCCCGAATGGGCCGGTCGCTTCCTGTTCGTCCAGGCGGGCATTCCGAGTCGCACCCGTATCTCGGCCTACCGTTCGCTCGGGCGGCGCATCCAGCGCGCGGTCCACCGGATCAACCGGCGCCACGCCGCCCGCGGGCGGGCCCCCGTGCTCCTCTTGGATGAGCAGCTCTCGCAAGCCGGCATCCTCGCCCTGTACCGGATCGCCGACTGCCTCATGGTCACCTCGCTCCACGACGGCATGAACCTCGTGGCCAAGGAATACGTCGCCGCGCGCCGCGACGGCGACGGGACGCTCCTGCTCTCGGAATTCACTGGGGCGGCTCGTGAGCTGCCCCAGGCGCTCCTCGTCAACCCGTACGACGTGGCCGGGACGGCGGACACGCTCGCCCTCGCGCTGGCGATGCCGGCCGCGGAGCGGCAGAGGCGGATGTCCCGGCTGCGCGAGCGGGTCCACGAGTGGAACATCTATCGCTGGGCGGGCGAGATGCTGGGCGCGTTGCTCGTCACCCGCCAGGGGAGGGCGGCGGGATGAGAAGCTTCGCCGATTCCAGGGCCGTCGCCCCCGAAGCGCAGCGCGCTCCGGCCTCCCTGGCCGTGCTCCGGTTCGTCATCACCCCGGCCGCGGGGGACCGGCCGTGAGCTGGGCTCGGTCGGCGATCTTGCTGCCCGTCCTCACCGGGATTCTCGCGGCCGCGGTGGGCCTCGCGGTCCGATGGGGAAGCTTGCGGCTTCTGAAACGGCGAGCAGCCAGGGGTACCGTCCTGCAGGTCGTGCGCGTGCCGTCGCTATTCTGGTGCCTGGTGGCCGGGGCGTACGGAGGGCTCGAGGCCGCGGATCTCTCTACCCGCGCCATGGCGCGCCTTGAGCTGTGGCTGCAGGCTCTGGTGATCGTGTCGGTCACGGTGACCGCTGCGAATCTGCTGGCGCTCCTGGTCGACGGCTACGCGCGGCGCTACACCCCCGCATCCGGCATCACCGGCCTCGGCCAGACGGCGACCCGCCTCGCGGTGCTGACGGTTGGCGGCCTCGTCGCCCTTTCCTCGCTGGGCATCTCCATCACGCCGCTCCTGACGGCCCTTGGGGTCGGCGGCCTCGCAG
>JACORX010000028.1 GCA_016179165.1 Candidatus Rokuibacteriota bacterium
GCTCGGGCTCGACGCGGCCCTCGAGGTCGCGAGCAGTGAAGATGGCCAGCACGCCCGGCAGCGCGGCGGCCCGCGTCACGTCGATCGCGAGCAGGCGGGCGTGGGCGTGGGGCGAGCGCGACACGGCCATGGTGGTGAGGTGCGGTACGAGAAGATCGTCAACGTAGCGGCCGGCGCCACTGACGAGGGTCGGATCCTCGCGCCGGCGCACCTCGGCGCCGATGAGCGAGCGAGTCGTGGCGCTGATCACCTCAGGCGGCGAGCCAGACGGCGCCGCAGCCGGTCAGCCATTCGGGGACGGGCTTGTAGGCGAGCACCTCGCCCTTCACGCCGGGCAGCGCATCCGGCACGGCGATCCAGTGGCGGATCTCCTGGCCCCCGTTGCCGCCGTCGCGCTCGATCTCGTTCGCCGAGAGCGTAGATAACATGGACCCCCATTGTCAGTCCTAGCCCGCCGCGCCCGAGGGGCTTCCCCCGGGGTCTGCCTCGGGCCTTCCTTGGCACAGCGCGGATAATCCCCTCCCACCTGGGCGGATCCTGCCAGAGCGGGGATGCGCCGTCAAAGGTTAGTCTCGGAGGACGAGCTGGGTCTGGATGGTTATGGAGAGGAGGCGGCCCGAGGCGTCGGTCACCCGCGTCTGCCAGACCTGGGTCGTCCTGCCGCGGTGGACCGGCGTGGACTCGGCGCGGAGCAGGCCCTCGCGCCCGGCGGCGAAAAAGTTGGTCTTGGACTCGATCGTGGTTGTGCCCGTCGCCCCCGGCGGCAGGTTGAGGAAGGTCCCGGTCGCACCTGCGAGGTCGGCCAGCGCCATCAGCGTCCCGCCGTGGACGCGGCCGCCCACCGTCGTCAGGTCGTCTCTCACGGTCAGCTCGGCCACGATCCGGTCCTTCGTCGCCTCGACGAAGCGCGCGCCGATGAGCTTGGTCAGCGTGCCTTCGTGATGCTCATTGAGGATCTCGGGGTCGATGCGTACCGGCTCGTCAGCTGCCGCCATGGGTCCCTCCGGGATGGAGCTCGTGGTAGATGTTGCGCCCCTGCGTCTCGCGCAGGAGCAGGCTCATGACTGCCGCGACCAGCACGAACGCCGCGCAGACCTTGAAAGCGCCCGCATAGGCCGCCGCGGGGTAGACGCGCGCGCCCTCGACCATCGCGCCGGTCCAGCCGGCGTCGAGCACACGGCCGACGTACTTCTGGGTCAGCGCGGCGCCGAGGAAGCCTCCCATGTTCGCGACCGCCACCGCGGTGCCCGCCAGATGCGGCGGGTTGACTTCACGTCCGATCGGCCAGGTCAGCACGAAGGCCCCGCCCACCACGCCCATGCCGAAGAGGATCAGCGCCACGCCCCAGAGCGGCAGTGTCCCAGCGGTGAGCGCGAGCGCCGTCCAGAAGAGAAAGAGGCAGAAGGAGAGCACGGTGTAGGGGAGCTTGCGCCGGTGCAGGACCCGGTCGGAGAGATAGCCCGTGAGCGGCGCCGCAAAGAGGAGGGCGAACGACACGGCAGAGGCATAGGTCGCGGCCGTGGTCGTCCCCAGCGCGTAGATGTCACGGAGGAACGGCACGACCCAGAGCATGAGGTTGCCCATGGCGGCGTAGAAGAAGAAGAAGGCGAGGAAGGGGGGCCACGTGTGGCGGTTGCCCAGCACCTGGACCATACCCTGGAGCACGGCGCCGAGTTTCGGTGACGGCGCAGTCGCCGCGGCGGCGCCGGCCGGGTGGTCGCGGACGACGAGGTAGCACGCCGCGGCGCCGAGAAGCGTCAGCGCGGCAATCGTCATGAAGGCGCCGCGCCAGCTCGTGAGCGCGACCAGCGCAGCCAGGGGCGCGGTGCCCCCGAGCGCGCCCAGCACGCCCACCGTGGCCGTCACCGCGGAGAGCGTGCCGAAGTGACCGGCCGGGAACCAGTCGGCGGCAACCTTGAGGCAGCCGATGAAGGTGACCGTCGCACCCGCGCCGACGAGGAACCGCCCGGTCATGAGCACGTTCTGCGAGGCCGCCATGCCCATCGCCAGCGAGCCCAGCCCCATGACGGCGCTGCCGACCGCGACCACTCGACGGACCCCGAAGCCGTCGATCAAGAGCCCGGCGGGGATCATGAAGCCCGCGTACGCATAGAAGTACATGGCCGAGAGCAGGCCGATGATCTCGCCGCTCGCGCCGATCGTCTGCATGATGTCCTTGACAATGATGCCGGGGGCGGCGCGGTGCAGGAACGCGAAGAAGAAGATGAAGGCGGGGATGCCCCACATGAGCCAGCGGAGCCGAGCGGCCGGTGCGTCCACGCCCGAGCCTTCTCTATTCACAAACGCGTGTTCACGCATAGTCCGGGTTAGTGCAGCACGAACGGCTTGGCGCCGGAGGCGGCGTAGGGGAAGCGGCGAATGGCCTGTTCGTTGATCTCGACGCCGAGCCCCGGGCCCGACGGCACCTCGACGTAGCCGTCGACCGCCTGGATTGGGCGCGCGAGGAAAGACGTCTCGTGCTGGCCCGTCGGGAACTCCACGGGCATCGCCCCGCCCCAGGTCGCCGCCACGTGGAGCGTCGCCGCGAGCCCCGGGCCGAAGTAGAAGGAGTGCGGCGCGATGGGCAGGTTGGCCGCCTGGGCGAGCGCGGCGATCTTCTTGAACTCCGTGATCCCGCCGACCTTGGTGATGCTGGGCTGGAGGATGTCGCCCGCCCGGCGCTCGACGATCTCGCGGAAGCCGAAGAGCGTGGACTCGTTCTCGCCCAGCGCGATGGGCGTGTCGGTGGCCCGCGCCACCTCGGCCAGCCCCGTGTAGTCCTCGGGAGGCCACACGGGCTCCTCGAACCAGAAGAGCCGGTAGGGCTCGAGCGCCCGCGCCATGTTGATGGCTTCGGCGGGAGTCCAGGGGCAATTCACGTCGAGCATCAGCGCCACGTCCGGCCCCACGGCCTCACGCGCCGCGCGGACCGAGGCCACGTCGGTCTGGTGGAGCTTGAGCATGGTGAAGCCCTGGGCGACGAAGCCCTTGCAGGCACCCGCCACGTCCTTGGGCGAGTCGTAGCGCATGAGGCTCGCGTACACGGGCAGGGTGGGACGTGTCGCGCCTCCGAGGAGCGCATGGACGGGGGCGTTCAGCGCCTTGCCGAGAAGATCCCACAGTGCGATGTCCACGCCGCTGATGGCGAACATCGCCAGCCCCCGCCGGCCGTAGATCATGGTGCCGCGGTGCATGAGGTCGGCCAGGTACTCGATCCTGAGCGGGTCCTGGCCGATCAGCAGCGGCGCCAGGCTTTCCTCGATCACGTTGCAGACGGCGAGCGGCGCGCCGTAGGCGAACGCCTCGCCCACGCCCGTCAGCCCCGCGTCGGTCCTGACGCGCACGATGATCTGCTTGCGCGTGGCCGCGGTCCACGGCGACGGCGGGTCGAGCGGTTTCATCGGGATGGCGAGGCAAATCGCTTCAATAGCTGTGATCTTCATGGGCTCAGGCTCCGTAGTCGAGAGGTTCCAAGAGGCGCGGGTCGGAGAGGATGTCAGAGATCGGTCCGACCATGGTCAGGTCGCGGCCGCGCTGCCGGATCAGCTCGTGGCCCGCGGCGAAGGGCATGAGGGCTTCCAGCGCCGCGCCCACGCACACCGAGGCGCCGTCGGGCACGAAGCGGCCCACGGCCTCTTGCATGGACATGAGCCGGGAGAGGGGCACCCGGTCATCTTACTCGACCGGGCAAGCCTCCGGCCATGACTGACACTACGACATGGGATCCCGCCGCTCACGGTGAGGAGGGCGGCCGACGGCGAGGAGTACGTGATGGTATTGCCTGCGGTGTTCTTCATGGGATTGGTGATGGTCACCGTGTTCCCGAGCCCGACGAAGCTCAGAAGAGCGATCGGCGGCTTGACAGGCGCGCTCGCGGCTGGCTAGAATCCACCGCTTCCATGAGCGACCAGGGCTGGATCGGCAAGTCGGTCATGCGTTAAGATGAAGCCTCCAAAATTCGACTACCACGCGCCGACGACCGTCGAGCAGGCGCTCGAGCTCCTCGGCCGCTACGGCGGCGACGCGAAGGTCCTGGCGGGCGGCCAGAGCCTCATGCCGGCCCTCAATTTCCGGCTGAGCCGCCCGGCTGCGCTCGTGGACCTGAACCGGATCCCGTCGCTCGCCTACGTCAGGGAGCAGGAC
>JACORX010000273.1 GCA_016179165.1 Candidatus Rokuibacteriota bacterium
GCGTGGGATATACTGCGGCCCGGGAGGAACTCCTCATGAAGCTATTCGCAAAGGGATGGGTGGCGGCGCTGCTGGTCTTCACGTGGGCGCCGGCCGCCCCGGCTCAGCAACCAGTCAACCTGGCGTTCTCCACGCTGGACACCGGCAGCGCCTGGTACGTGTATGGCGCCACCATCGCCGAGCTGCTCCGGAAGACCTTGCCGGCCGGCTCCAACGTCGACGTCAAGCCCCGGGCGGGCGGCGTGGGCAATCCCCGGCTCGTCGCCAAGAACGAAACACCGCTCGGGCTCTCCTTCACAGTGACCAATCGCTGGGCGTGGGAGGGCAAGGAGGCGTACGACGCCAAGCTCGATAATCTGCGCGCACTCGCCGGCGGTCTCGACACCTACTACCTGGTGGCCGTGGTGAGCAAGAAGCTGCCGGTCAACTCGCTCAAGGAGATGAAGGACAAGAAGACGCCCGTCAAGCTCGTCACGCAGCCGGTCGGCTCGCTGGGCGAGTTTGCGGCGCGTCAGCTCCTTCGCGCCGAGGGGCTGACCTACGCCGATCTCAAGGGCTGGGGCGGCTCGGCCGCTCACGTGGGCTACAACATCATCATCGACTCGTTCCGGGACGGCCGGGTGGACATGCTGATCGCCGTGATCACAGCCAAGCATCCGTCCGTCAACGAGATCGCGAACTCATCCGACGTGAAGTTTCTCGGTCTCGACGACGAGACGATCCGTGGCCTGGCCCCTCTGGGCTACACCCCCGCCACCATGCCCGCCAACACGTTCAAGGGCCAGACGGAGCCGGTCAAGACCGTTGGCTTTCCGACCGTCGTCATCACCAACAAGGACCTGCCGGAGGCCATCGCGTACACGGTGACGAAGACGATCATCGAGAACAAGGACGCGCTGGTGCGCGGCCATGCCGGGCTCCAGAACTTCGATCCCGCCACGGCCTGGCAACCCGCCAGGGTCGGCCTTCCCCTTCACGCCGGAGCCGAGCGCGCATACCGGGAGAAGGGGTGGATGAAATAGCCGCCGACCCGGTCGCCCGGGGCGCCCGATGGCTCGCCGGAGCCTGGTCGCTCTTCCAGCTCTACACGGCGGCCCTGGGCACATTCGATCTGCTGATCCAGCTGCCCGTGCACGTGGCCTCCGCGGTGGCGCTCGGCTTTCTGGCGCCGCCGACTCCGGACTCGGCGGCCGCGGCCGCCAAGCTGGCTCGGCGCCGGCCGTGGCTCCGGTGGCTCGACGCGGGATGCGCGCTCCTCGCGCTGGCGTGCGCGGCGTACTATGTCGCCCAGAACGCGCGCCTGACGTCCCGCATGGCGCTGGTGGACGATCCCGCGTCCGTCGACGTCGCCGTCGGCGTGCTGTTCGTGCTGCTCCTCCTGGAAGCCGCGCGCCGCCACATCGGGCCGTCCCTCGTGGTCCTGGCCCTTCTCTTCGTGGCTTACGCCTTCGCGGGGCCCCAGCTGCCCGGCTTTCTCTCCCACGGCGGGGAAACCTTCCTCAAGCTGCTCGATACGCAGATGCTCACCATGCAGGGGGTGTTCGGGGTGCCGACCCTCGTGTCGGCCACCTACATTTTCCTGTTCGTGCTCTTCGGCGGCGTCATGTCGCACGGCGGCCTGCTGCGCTTCTTCACCGACAGCGCGCTGGCAATCGCCGGGCACACGCGGGGAGGCGCCGGCAAGGTGGCGGTGATCTCGAGCGGGCTCTTCGGCACCATCAACGGCAGCGCCATCGCCAACGCGGTCACCACGGGCGCCTTCACCATCCCCCTCATGCGGCGCGCCGGCTATCGGCCGGAGTTCGCGGCTGGTGTCGAGGCCTGCGCGTCCATGGGGGGCCAGCTCATCCCGCCGGTCATGGGGGCGGCCGCCTTCATCATGGCCGAAACGCTCGGGTTGCCCTATGCGACCATCGCATTTGCCGCGACCATCCCCGGCATCCTCTACTTCGTCGCCGTCGGCGTGATGGTCCACTTCGAGGCGAAGCGCCAGGGGCTCCCCGTCATGTTGCGGGCGGACCTGCCGAGGCTCGGCGCGGTGCTCAGGCGCGATTTCCACCTGCTGGCCGCGCCCGCGGTGCTCGTGTATTTCATCGCCGACGGCCGCTCGCCGATGTTCGCGGGCTTCTGGGCCCTCGTGGCCGGTGTGGCCGCGAGCTGGCTGCGGAGCGAAACGCGCATCGAGCTTTCCCGCATGGCCTCGATCCTTGTCGAGGGCGCCACGAGTGCCATGCCAGTCGCGCTCGCCTGCGCCAGCGTCGGAATCGTGGTGGGTGTGGTGTCGGCCACCGGGCTCGGGCTCAAGCTGGCGAGCGGGATCCTGGGGATCTCCGGCGGGAACATGCTGGCGACCCTTCTGCTCACCATGATCGCAGCGCTCGTCCTCGGCACGGGGCTTCCAACGTCAGCCACCTATATCATCACGTCGATCATGGCCGCGCCGGCCCTGGTGCAGCTCGGGCTGCCGAAGCTGGTGGCGCACATGTTCGTGTTCTACTTCGGCATCCTGGCGGACCTGACGCCGCCCACCGCCATCTCCACCTACGCGACGTCCTCGATCGCGGGCGCCGACGTATGGCGCACGCAGTGGACGGCCATGGCGCTGGCGCTCTCCGGGTTCATCATCCCGTTCAGCTTCGCGTACGATCCCGCCCTCCTCATGCTCGGGTCCAGTCCGTCGGCGATCGTGTGGCGCACGCTGTCGGCGACGATCGGCATCGTCATGCTCGGCGCCGGAGTCATCGGATGCTTCCGCCGCCCGACCCGCCTCTGGGAGCGGGGGCTGCTGCTGGGCGGCGCCCTGCTCCTGATCTTCCCGGGCGCCGTCGGCGACGTCCTCGGCATGGCGTGCTTCGCCGTCGTCTGGCTGGCGCAGCGGAAGGCGCTCGCGATCCAAGCGCGCCCGGCCTCGTGAACCCGGTGTAGAATCCCGCCATGTCTCGCCAGAGCCTCCGCTATTTCGTGTCGGCCCTGGAGCGGGCCCACCCGGGCGAGGTGGTGCGCATCAGCGAGCCCGTGGACCTCGCGTACCAGACCCAGGCGCTGGCGCTCGAGCTGGAGCGGCGGCGGCGCTTCCCCGTGCTGATCTTCGAACAGGTCCGCGGCCACTCGATTCCCGTGGTGTCGAATGTCATGGCGAGCCGGCGAGGGCTCGCGACGGCTCTCGGTGTCGGCGAGGTGGAGCTTCCGGAGGAGTACGCCAAGCGGCTGAAGGAGCCGCTCAAGCCCATCGTCGTCGACCGCCCGCCATTCCCTGTACACGTCCAGCGTGGCGATGGCGCGGTCGATCTCGGCGCGCTGCCCATCCCGACCTATTTTCCGGGTGACGGAGGTCCCTACCTGACGGCGGGGCTTCTCACCGCGCGGGACCCGGCAACGGGAGTGTCCACCGCGGGCTTCCACCGGTTCCAGGTCAAGGGGCCGAACCGGCTGGGAGTCAGCCTGCACTCGCGACGGCGGATGTTCGAGTTCCAGCAGCGTGCGGAAAAGGCCGGGCGAAGCCTCGACTGCGCCATCGTCATGGGGCTGCATCCTGCCGTCGGGATGGGGTCACTCTCGTATCCGGCGCCGGAGATTTCGAAGTTCGAGGTGGTCGGCGGATTGTTCGGGGAGCCGATGCAGCTCCGGCGGGCGGAGACGCTCGAGCTCGACGTGCCGGCCTGGGCTGAGATCGTGATCGAAGGTGAGATCCTCCCCGGCGTGCGCGAGCCTGAAGGTCCCTTTGGAGAGTTCACCGGCTACTTCTCCCGACGGAGCACCGACAATGTCTTCGTGGCGCGCGCCATCGTGCTGCGGCAGGGCGCGTGGTTCCAGTCGATCGCCTCCGGCAGGGCGCCCGACCACATCCTCCCGCTCGGCGTCCTGCGCGAGGCCGAGATCAGCAACGCCCTCCGCCGCGTGGTCCCGGGGGTGCGCGCCGTGCACGTGCCGATGTCCGGCGGCGCGTCGTTCACCGCCTACGTGTCGATCAAGCGGACGCGGCCGGGGGAGGCCAAGCACGCCATCTCCGTCGCACTCGGCGTGGATCACTATCTCAAGCTCGTGGTCATCGTGGACGACGACATCGACGTGTTCGACGAGTCGGACGTCCTGTGGGCCATCGCAACCCGGGTCCAGGCCGACCGGGACCTGGTCGTCATCAGCGGGAGCCTCGGCGCGATCCTCGATCCCTCGGCAAGCCCGGAGGGGCTGACCGCCAAGCTCGGCATCGACGCCACGCGCTCCTTCGGCGAGGGCGGGGCGGAGAAGCTGGTGATGTCCGCCGAGCCCATGGCCTGGGCGCGGGAGCTGGTCGACCGGATCGCGCGCGCCTGAAGTCCGCGTTCGGCGACGGCCGGAGCCGGCTCATGCCTTCATGAATCGTGCACGGCCGCGAGTACAGAGGGCAGGGCCGCCATCACCTCGTGGAGGCACCGGCGAACGCGGGCGACGTTCTCTTCGGCCTTCTCGGGGATTCCCCCGCGCGACACGTGGGCGATGAACTCGTCGCGGGTCGTCGTCATCAGCAGCGACGCGTTGATCTCCAGCTGGATCGCGTGGACGCGCCGGGTCGTGGGATGGCCGAACGTGGCCACGATATTGCCGCCGGTATAGCCGCTGACGTTCTCGTGCACCTCGAAGCCGTGGCGGGTGAAGCTCGCGGCCACGGCCGCCGCGAGCTGCGGGGCGCACGTAGCCTCGTGGCGCGTGCCGATGATCACCTGATGGTTCTTCATCCGGCGCGGGCTGCCGGTGTGACCGTCGAGGAGGATCGCGGACCCGTACGCGTGACGGAGCTGGGCGAGCAGGCGCTCCAGCGTCGAGTAGTAGGGATCGTAGAGCGTCTGGAGCCGCTCTTCGAGGTCGGCGATCCCGAGCGGACGCGCAAAGATGGGCACGTCACGCATGGTATGGGTGCGCACCACGCCACGCCGGGAGCGCACCTGGCCGTCGCGGTGCTCGAAGTCATCGCGGCGCCGGTTGACGTCCACGAACATGCGCGAGAATGGCGTCGCGAGGACTGTCGCCCCGTGCTCGTGCAGGTCGCCGTAGAGATCGCTCGCAAAGGTATCGGCAAAGCCGTAGGCGAAGGTCGCGAACCAGGGCTCGCCATAGTCGTCGCGGGTGATGTGGGGCAACGGCTGTGTGCCATAGTGCGGCACGCTTACCAGCACCGGCCCGCGCCTCTCCGGCGCGGGGTGCCTAATGATCGGGAAGGATTGCTCCATCACTAGAGCATAGCCCACATGCAACCGGCCTCGATCAGCCGGCGGACGCGGGGGCGGGCGCTGCTGCGGCAGTCGGGAGTTTGCCGGGCAGGAACGCGACGAAGAGCGTGGTCGAGGCGGAGATCAGGGCCATCACCACGAGCAGCGTCGTGAAGCCCGCCGCCTTCACGGTGGGCCCGAGCAGGTACACGGCCAGCGAGCTCACCCCGAAGGACACCGCCAGCCGCATGCCCGACACGCGCGAGCGCATCCGGTCGTCCACGTACTGCACGATCATGGCGTCGATGAACGGGATGGCGCCGAACACGAACACCATGAAGGCGAGCATCGCGGCGTAGAGCGGCCAGCCGGTGGCCTGGGAGGCGAGGGCGAAGAGCACCACCTGGGAGCCGGCGATGGGCAGGTAGATCCACTTGAGCGGGTAGCGGTCGATCAGCCGGCCGACGACGAGCTGGGCGAGCGAGGCGACGGTGTAAACCCCCGCGAGCAGCACGCCCAGGGTGGCCGGGTCGTCCACGAGTCCGGCCAAGCGCTCAGCGAGGAGGCGGCCGTTCCCGTTAGTCGTGAAGTTGAAGATCAGGCTGCTCGAGATGGCGGCGAGCGTCATCACGAGGAGCACGCGCGCCATCACCGATGGCGGAAGTTCCACCGTCTTCTGCGCCCTCCGGGCCGGCGCCACGTGCTCGCGCGGTGCGAGGAGCGCGAAGAGCGCGCCGAAGACGAGCGCCAGCCCGCCGGGGACCGCGAAGGCCACGCGCCAGCCGAAGTACTTGACGAGGAACCCGGTCAGCACCGCCGCCACCGCAATGCCCAGGTTGCCGGCCAAGCCGTTCAGCCCGATGGTGAAGCCCGGCGTCCGCGTGTTCTGTACCAGCATCGGGATGCCGACCGGGTGGTAGATGGACGCGAACACGCCCATCAGGGTGAGGGCCGCCGCCAGCGACCACGCGCCCTTGGCAAGGGCCACGAGCAGTCCCGAGACGCCCATGCCGAGGAAGAAGACGATCATCATCGCGCGACGCCCCCACAGGTCGCCGA
>JACORX010000274.1 GCA_016179165.1 Candidatus Rokuibacteriota bacterium
CAGCGGCTGCGCCGGGTCGAGCAGAGACGCGATGCGCCGGGCAGCCCCAGGGTAGTCGTGGTCCTTGGCGAAACGGGGCGGGTAGCCGTACGCCGTCACGGCCAGCGCGATGCCGAGGCCCATCGCGATCCAGGCCGACGCCGCCAGGCCGCTGTGATCCACCCGCAGACTGAGCAGCGCGAGCGCTGAACCCGCGACGAGCGCCCCGGCCACGACATAGCGCTCCCACGAGGCGACCGGGAGGAAAACCGCGTCCGGACCCGAGGCCGTGCCCCAGAGCACGCCGGCGCCCACCCCCATCATTAATATGAGATAGACCACGGCCGCCCCCGTCACCAGGCCTCGGGCCCGCTCGGCGGCACCCACGAAGAAGTCAGCGACCAGGAGCGCGAAGACGGGCCACAGCGGGAGGAAGTAGCGGGCCCGCTGCTCTCCCGAGAGGCTCAGGAGCACGATCAGCGTCGCCGCCCAGACGAGCAGTCTTCGCCGATCCGCATCGCTCACGCGAACCCACCACAATGCCGCGGGAAGGATGAAGAAGCCCCACGGAAGCGAGCGCGCGAGGTGCTCCGCCGCCGCCGCCAGCCGCGACGCGACGGGGCTCCTGAAGTACCAGCCGAGGTAATCCGTCATCACCACGGCCTGGCTGTAACTCCGCTCGCGCTGGAAGAGATAGGGCAGGAGCCAGGGAAGCGCCGTCAGCGCGATGAGGGCGAGACCCAGCGGCAGCTTCAGGCGCTTGAGCCCGCGGAAGCCGTCCGCGGCCAGGCTCGCCGCGACGACGGCCACGAGCACCATGAGCGCGGCCGGCCCCTTGCTCGCGAGCCCGCCCGCCGCGCAGAGGTAGAAGCCGACGAGGGGCCACAGCGGACTTGGGGCACGGCAGGCGGCCAGATAGAAGTAGAGTGCCCAGCTCATCCAGGCCGTGAGCATCATGTCGGTCAAGACCTGGTGGGCCATGAAAAAGTAAAAGGGGCTCGTGGCGAGAATGAGCGCCGCGGCCAGCCCCGCGGAGGCGCCCCAGAGCAGGCGGCCGATGGCGAAGACGGCGAGGAGGCCCGCCACCGCCGAGGCTACCGAGGCGATGGGCGCGTTGGCATCGGTGACGACACCCCAGGGCAGCGCGAAGGCGGCGACCGTCCAGAAGTAGAGCGGGGGCTTGTTGAGGTAGACCTCGCCGCGGACGCGGGGCAGGATCCAGTAGCCCTCTTCGACGGCCTTGCGCGCCAGCAGGCTGTAGCGCGCCTCGTCCTGGTTGTCGAGGGGACGGCGACCCAGCGGCAGGGCGAAAACGATCACGCTCGCGACGAGGAGCGCCACGAGGACGAACGCGGCGCGGGCCGGAGCCGGCCTCCTCCTCAGATCACGCCCGCCCGCAGCGCGCGCTCGGCGATCTTCTTCGCGCGCGTGAGATGCGGCTGGTCCATCATCTGGCCCTTCCACGCGAAGGCGCCGGCGCCCTTCTTCGCATGCTCCTCGAAGGCCGCAATGAGGGCCAGCGCGTCTAGAGCGTCCGCCTTGGACGGCGTGAACTCCTGGTTGATCACGTCAATCTGGCCCGGGTGTATCGAGATCTTTCCGGTAAACCCCATCGCCATGCCGTCCCTGCACTCGCGCCGCAGGCCTTCGAGATCGGGAATATCCGTGTAGACGGTATCGATGGCCTCGACGCCGGCGGCCGACGCGGCGACGGCGCACATCACGCGCGCGTAGCGCGGGATGTCGAGGTAGCGCCCCGCGTCGTCGCGCACGCGCGGCAGTCCCATGGCCGCCGACAGGTCCTCGATCCCCCAGGAGATGGCAGCTATACGCTTACTTGCCGCGGCGATTTCGCCGATCTTCAGCAGGCCCTGCGGCGTCTCGGTGGCGATCAGGATGAGCTTGGTCGACCCGAACGGCAGCCCGTGCTTTTCCTCGAGGCGCTCGAGATGCGCCGCGATGCGCCTCACGTCCTCAGCGGCGCGCGGTTTGGGGACGACGTAGCCGTCCGGCCGCGCGGCGATGGTTTCTTCGAGGTCCGCCACGGCGTGCTCGGTGAAGATGGGGTTCATCCTGACACAGCGCTCGCGACCGCCGAAGTCGAGCGTCTCGAGCCAGCGCCGGACGATGGGCCGCGTGGCGGGCTTCAGCGGCGGAGGCACGGCGTCCTCGAGGTCGAGGATGAGCCCGTCGGCGGGGAGCGTCAGAGCCTTGGCGATCATCTTCTCCTGGCCGCCCGGGACGAAGTGGAGCGAGCGGCGCACGCTCAGCCTTTCTGCCTGCGCATCATGGCCGCCCGCCGGCAGCGCATGACGAGGTCCCCGTGCTGGTTCTTCGCGCGATGCTCGAAGGTGACGATGCCCCATTCGGGACGAGACTTGGAATCCCGCTTCTCGACCACCTCGGTCTCCGAATAGATGGTGTCGCCGTGGAAGACGGGCTTGGGGAACTCGACCTTCTCGAAGCCGAGGTTGCCCACCGTCGTGCCGAGCGTCGTGTCGCCCACCGACAACCCCACCGCCACGCCCAAGGTGAAGAGGCTGTTGACGAGCGGCTTGCCGAACTCCGCCTTGGCGGCGGCGTGGAAGTCCACGTGGAGCGGCTGCGGGTTCATGGTGAGGCACGAGAAGAAGACGTTGTCGGCCTCGGTGACGGTGCGGCCGGGCTGATGCTGGAACACCTGACCGACCGCCAACTCCTCGAAGAGCTTGCCGGCCATGGGGAACCTCCGGTCAGCAGACGGGGCGCTGCAACACCTGGGGATCGAGCTTGCGGAGCAGGAGCCGGCCGTCGGACGTCGAGCCCAAAACCTTGCCGCGCTCCGCGATGACGCGGCCGCGCAGGATGGTGACGACGGGCCAGCCCGTTACCTGCCAGCCCTCCCATGGGCTGTAGTCTGTCACGTGGAAGTCGTCCTTGGCGAGCGTCTTCCTGATCGAGGGGTCGATGAGGGCGAAGTCGGCGTCGCTCCCCGGCGCGATCACGCCTTTGCGAGGGTAGAGACCGAATATCCGCGCGGCGTTGGTCGCCGTGATGTCGGCGAAGCGCTCGAGCGTCATGCCGCGTTTGCCCACGCCCTCCGTGAAGCCGATGCCGAGCCGCGCCTCGGCGCCCACGTTGCCGCCCGTGACGTCCTCGATCGTGCGGCCGCTGAGCTTGAGCTCGAGGCTCGTCGGGTACTCATCGGTCGCCAGCGTCGAGAGCCCGCCGTGCACGAGCCCGTCCCACAGCGCCTTCTGATCCTCGGGGAATTTCAGCGAGGGATAGGTGTGCGA
>JACORX010000276.1 GCA_016179165.1 Candidatus Rokuibacteriota bacterium
CTACCAGCGCATCCACACGGGGCAGGGGCAGTTCGTGGACGTCGCGATGCTCGACGCCGCGCTCGCCTTCATCCCCGGCCCGGTGTCCGAGTACACCGTGGCCGGCATCGAGCAGGGGCAGATCGGCAACGGCTCGGTGAGCCGCAAGCCGACGGCCAACCGCTTCCGGGCGCGGGACGGGTACATCGTTCTCGCCGTGCTGACGGAAAAGCAGTTCGTGAGCCTCATGCGCGCGATCGGGCGCCCCGACGCGCTCGATGATCCGCGGTTCGAGGACTGGGCGGCACGGACGGACAACGTGGCGGCGCTCCGCGAGGTGATCGAGAGCGCGCTGGCGAGCGACGATCCGAAGAGCTGGGAGGCGCGGCTCACCGCGGCGGACGTTCCGTGCGCCTGCATCTGGAAGATCGACGAGATCGTCGAGCACCCGCAGCTCACGCACCGCGACGTCTTGCAGACGGTCGACTCGCGCTACGGCCCGATGCGGCTCGTGGGCGCGGGCTTCAGGCTCGCGCACGGCAGCCCGGGCATCGACCGGGAGCCGCCGACGCTCGGCGAGCACACGAACGAGATCCTCGCCGAAGCGGGTTACAAACCCTCGGAGATCGAGCGCCTTCGGCGCGACGCCGTCATCTGACCTTCTGACCCCCTTACGGCAAGACGAACGGAGATCCCCGCCATGGAGCTCGACCCCCGAACGATCGGCACCACCGCGTCATACAAGCTCTTGATCGGCTGCGTCGTCCCGCGCCCGATTGCCTGGGTGTCGACGGTGGGCGCCGACGGCGTGCCCAACCTGGCCCCGTTCAGCTTCTTCATGGGGGTGTGCAACGAGCCGCCGACCATCGCATTCTCCTCAGGCCCACGGGAGAACGGCAAGAAGGATACCGCGCGGAATCTCGAGCACACCGGCGACTTCGTCGTGAACGTCGTCGACGACACCCACGCCGAGGCCATGAACGTGACGTCGGGCGAGTACGGGCCTGAGGTCGACGAGTTCGCCCTGGCGGGGCTCACGATGGCACCCGGCGTCCAGGTGCGGGCGCCGCGGCTGGCGACGGCGCCCATCAGCATGGAGTGCCGCGTGGCCCAGATCGTCTCCGTGGGCCGCGGGCCGCACAGCGTGGTGTTCGGCGAGATCGTCTACTTCCATGTGCGCGACGACGTCTACGACACCAAGACCGGCCGCATCGACGTGCACCGGCTCCAGCCGGTCGGCCGCCTGGCCGGAAACCAGTACTCCCACATCCACGACATCTTCGAGATGAAGCGGCCGAACGAGAACTACAGGGGCTGAGACTAAGCTCCGGCCTTTGCCCGAGCGGGGGCGAGCAGGCGCGCGAGGGCTGCGTCGAGCTGGCAGCGACGCCAGCCGTAGGCGGTGATGCCGACGACCCCCGGGGCGAGGCACTCCGCGTCCCACGGGTCGCGCATCAGCACGACGCCGAGTGAGCGCGCCGACTTCTGCAGCGCGTCCAGCAGCGCACGGTTGGATGCGTAAAGGTGGGCGTCGTAGAGGAAGAGGATGGTCGCGTCGGTGCCCCCCGCCGCCGTTGCCGCGCGCCCGATCTCCGCCTCGTCCGGCTCAACGCCGACCACCTCCACCACGGGCTCGATGCCGTACGGCGCCAACGCGTGAGTGACGAAGCGCGCCTCGTCCAGCATCGCGTCCTCGATCGTGATCCGGTCGGCCAGCGACGACAAGCGCGGGAAGACGGCGGCGACCTTGCCGTTGAGCGCCCGGCTGAATGCGGCGCTGGGCGGGGTCACCGGTGTCACGGCGCGGGTGGCGAGAGCTTTGGCGAGGGTCTCGCCGTCGCGCTCGGGGCGCGGCGGGCCGCCGTCGAAGCGCCTGGTGTGCTTGGCCTGGAGCGCGTCGAGCCGCACGACGCTCTGATCGAGTCCTCGTAGCGGCAGACGGCCGGAGCGGTAGGCGTCGAGCAGCGCGGCGTGGGCTTCACGCTGGCGCGCAGGCGTGTGGCACACGAGCAGCAGGTCGTGCCCCGCCGCCGCCGCGCGCACGGTTGCCTCGCCCACCGGGCAGATCTCGGCGACCGCGCCCATCTCGAGGTCGTCCGAGACGATGACGCCCCGGTAGCCGATCTCGCCGCGCAGGTACTCCTCGACGATCAACCGCGAAAAGGTCGCGGGTGTGTCCGGCGCCGGGTCGAGGCGTGGGTACAGCGGGTGCGAGGTCATGATGCAGTCCACTCCCGCCTCGATGGCCGCGAGGAACGGCGGCACGTGCGCGGCGTGCATCTCGCTCCAGTCGGAGTCGATGACGGGCAAGCCCAGGTGGGCGTCTTTGGTCGCGTGGCCCTTGCCGGGGAAGTGCTTGGCGCAGGCGGAGATGCCGGCCGACTGGAGCCCGCGGATGCGCGCGGCGCCGTAGCGCGCCACCAGGCCTGCGTCCTTGCCGTAGGAGCGGATGCCGATGTTCGGGCTGTAGCGCTCGGTCAGGACGTCCAGCACCGGAGAGAAGTTCACGTCAACGCCGAGCCTGCGCAGCTCGCGGCCTTCGAAGAGCCCCTGCCGGTTGACGAAGTTGACTTCTCCCGCGGTGCCCGCGGCGAGGTTGTCTGGGAAGATGGTGACGGCGCGGCCGAGCATGATGACGCGCCCGCCCTCGTGGTCGGTGGCGACGAGTAGTCTGCGGCCGAGCGCTTCCTCGAGGCCTGTCAGCAGGCGGTGAAGGCGCCCCGGCGTCTCGAAGTTGCGCCGGTACAGCATGAGGCCTGCCGCCTGTGTCTCGCGGAAGAGCTGGATATCGGCGCCGGTCAGGTCGGGCCCCGGCAGCCCGAACATGAGGCGGCGGCCCACGAGCGCCTCGACCGTCACGTCGCTCTGCCGCGTCTCACGCTCGCCGCCGCCGCCCCCACGAGGGCGAGCCCGCTGCCCGAAACGGCGAGCATCGTGTTGTCGAGCCCGGCATCGACGAACCGGCCCATCACCGCCGTGCCGGCGGCGACGCCGGTGAAGAGGTTGAAGCCGAAGAGCGAGAAAGCCTTGCCGCGCGCGGTCGCGCTGATCTCGGTGCCGCGCAGCTGGAGCGTCGAGTGCAGCCCCACGAAGCCGAGCCCCAGCATCAGCATGGATGCCGCGAAGGCGGGCCAACTCCAGGTCGGGATCAGGACGAAGAAGGCGGCGGACATGAGGGAGCCGCCCGTGCCGGCCAGCGCGTTCTCCGACAGCCTGCGGCGGAACGGCGCCATCAGCGAGCCTCCCACCATGGTGCCCACGCCGAAGAGCGCGATCAGGAGCCCGATCTGGAGCTGGTCGAGGCCGTGGCGGCGTTGGGCGAAGGCGCCGAGATAGGTGACCGAGCCCCAGCAGAGGAAACCCTCGGCGAAGGTCAGGACGTAGACGAGGAGCGCCCGCGGATCGGTGAGAAGATCCATGTAGCGGACGACGCGTTCGCCCGCGCCCGCGCCGCGAGGAGGCCGGCCCGCGCCGAGCGAAAACATGAGGCCCACCGGCACCAGCGTGAGAAGGCCATAGCCCGCGATCATCGCCCGCCACGAGACGAGGTGAGCGACGATGCCCCCGATGGAGGCGGAGAACGCGAGCCCGGCGGACGTCACAATGGCGAAGCGCCCGAGGGCAACCTGGCGCTCGGCGTACGCGTACGTGTCTCCGATGTACACGAGGGTGAGCGGGATGAGGCCGCCCGCAAAGGCCCCGGCCAGGAGCCGCGCCGCCACGAACTGCCAGGTGGTGACCGACAGCGCGGACAGCACGCAGCAGGCGCTGAAGCCGAGCGCCGCGGCGCGCACGACGGCGATCCGGCCGTAGCGGTCGGAGAGCGGGCCGTAGACGAGCTGGCCCGAACCGTAGGCGACCGAGTAGCTGGTCATCGCGAGGCCCGCGGCTCCCGCGGTGGCGCCGAGGGAGACGGCGATGGACGGAAGGACCGGCGCCAGGATGCGCACGTCCACCGAGACCAGGAAGGCCAGGGTGAAGAGCAGAAAGAGCGGCTTCATTTGTAAAGCAGGAACGGGCGGCGCGCGCGGGCGAAGCGGGCGAGGTTGCGGCGCCACGAGGCCTCGAGGTGCCTGAGCTGCGCCCCGCCCTCGATCGCGCGGCGAATGGACGGGCCGCCGCCGAGGAGATCGATCGGGAGCTTGCGCCGCTCGAATTCGTACGGCGGCTTCCGCCACCTGAAGCGCCGCGGGGCCTGCCGGCGCGCCTCGGCTAGGAGCGCGATGTAGGTCGCGACGGGCTTGAAGCGGTCCGGGTCCGTCACGTGGACCTGCACGCCGCCGCAGCGCCGCCCCTTCCACTTGTGGAAGGCGGGCTCGAAGCCGATCGCGCGGAAGCGCGCTCCCGGCAGCCGCCTGCGCGTAAGCGCCCGCTCCAGCCGCGCCCCGTCAAGGAACGGCGCGCCGACCCACTCGAAGGGGCGCGTCGTGCCGCGGCCTTCGGAGAGGTTGGTGCCCTCGACGAGGCAGCCGCCGGGGTAGACGCGCGCCGTATCCGGCGTCGGCATGTTGGGGGATGGCGCCACCCACGGCAGCCTCGTGTCCTCCCAGCGCATGGCGCGTTGCCAGCCGAGCATCGGCACCACCGTCAGGTCGCAGCCGAAGCCGTGGGTGTCGTTCAGATAACTCGCAAGCTCGCCGATGGTCATGCCGTGGCGCGTCGGGAGGGGATAGAGCCCGACGAAAGAAGCGAATCGCGGATCCGGCATGTTGCCTTCGAGCCTCTCGCCGCCCAACGGATTTGGGCGGTCCAGCACGATCACGGGCAGCCCGGCGCGCGCGGCCCTTCGCATCGCAAGGGCCATGGTCCAGACGAAGGTGTAGTAGCGCGCGCCCACGTCCTGGATGTCCTCCACGAGGGCGTCGAGCCCTTCGAGCGCGCGCGGGTCTGGGGCGAGGCGTTTCCCGTACAGGCTCACGACGGGGAGAC
>JACORX010000267.1 GCA_016179165.1 Candidatus Rokuibacteriota bacterium
CGCCGGAGATCCACACCATCCTGGTCGAGACCGATGATCCGGAGGGCCCGTTCGGCGCGAAGGAAGCCGGGCAGGGGCCGCTCCTGCCCGTGCCCCCGGCGGTGGCGAACGCGGTCCACGACGCCGTCGGCGTTCGCATCGACGAGACCCCGATCTCGCCCGACAAGGTGTTGAAGGCGCTCGAGCTCAGGCGGCAGGGCAAGACGCCGCGCGTCGGGCCCGACAAGCTGCCGCTCTTCAAGTTCCCGGAGCCGCGGGTGGTCGAGTCGGCCTTCGGCGAGCCCGCCGAGAACATCGCCGAGAGGCCCTTCGGCAAATGATGCGCCTGCCGCCGTTCACGTACCTGGCGCCGGTCTCGGTCGGCGACGCGGTCAAGCTTATGGCCGACCACGGCCCCGAGGCCATGCTGGTGGCGGGAGGCACCGATCTCTATCCGAACATGAAGCGCCGCCAGTTCGAGCCGTCGGTGCTGGTGGGACTCCGGGGGATCCGCGACTTCGCCGGCGTGAGCGGCTCGGCGAAGGCGGGGGTGAGCATCGGCGCCGGTACGACGCTGACGGCCGTGTCCTCCCACCCCGAGATCGCCCGCCACTACCCGGGGCTGGCGACGGCCGCCGGGCTCGTGTCGAGCCCACAGCTCCGCAACGTGGGCACGCTCGGCGGTAACGTCTGCGTGGACACGCGCTGCAACTACTACAACCAGTCGTACGAGTGGCGGAAGGCCGTCAACTTCTGCATGAAGAAGGACGGCGAGATCTGCCTCGTCGCTCCGGGCAGCTCGCGCTGCTGGGCGGTGTCCTCGTCGGACACGGCGCCCATGCTCTGGAGCCTGGGCGCCACCGTGAAGCTGGCAGGCCCGAAAGGCGAGCGTGTCGTGCCCATCTCCGCGCTCTACCGGGACGACGGCATCGAGTACCTGAGCAAACAGCCGGGCGAGGTCCTGACGACGATCGTGCTGCCGCCCGCCGACGGGTGGCGCTCGACGTACCTCAAGCTTCGCCGGCGCGGGTCATTCGACTTCCCGATTCTTGGCGTCGCCGTGGCGCTTCGCATGGACGGAGACACGGTCAGGGAAGCGGCGATCACCCTCGGCGCCGTCGCCTCCCAGCCCCGCCCCGCGCCGGCGGCGGCGGCACTTCTCATCGGCCGGCGCCTGACGCCGGAGCTGATCGACCGCGTCGCCGACGCCGCCTTCAAGCCGTCGAAGCCGCTGGACAACACCGACCTGACGCACCCGTACCGCAAGAAGATGACGCGGGTGTTCGTGGCGCGCGCGCTCCGCCGGCTGGCAGGCCTGTGACCGCGTTGGGGGCGCGCATCAAGGGACTGCGGGTGGAGCGGGGGCTCCAGCAGCGGCAGCTCGCCGAGAAGGCCGGCATGACACCGAGCATGGTCTCCCAGATCGAAGCGGGGAGATTGACGCCGACGCTGCCGACGCTGGGGAAGCTCGCGGCGGCCCTGGGGGTGCCGATCGCCGCGCTCTTCGAGCCGACGCCGCACGGGCGGCTCCACGTGACTCGGAAGAGCGAGTACCCGGTGGTCTCCTTCGACGGGACCACGGAGAAGTGGCACGTGCTCGGCGCGGGGCTCTTCCAGGGCAAGATCCGCGCCGTGATGTCGACGCTCGGCCCGCGCGCCAAGGGCGTGAAGACCGACAAGGTCGTCATCGGCCCGGGCCAGATGAAGCTCTTCTACGTGCTCGAGGGCAAGGTCGCGCTGCACTATAACGGCAGCGCCGAGCAGCTCGAGGCGGGGGACAGCGCCTATTTCGACGGGGGCACGCCTCACGGCTGGGAGAACCTCGGGCCCAAGAGCGCCAAGGCGCTCTGGGTGATATTGGGTTGAAGGAGAGTTGACGATGACGGTGGATTTCCGCACCGAGCCCGCGAAGTACAAGCACTGGAAGGTCTCCTTCGACGGTCCGGTCGCGACGCTCGCGATGGACGTGCGCGAGGACGGCGGGCTCAGGCCCGGGTACGAGCTGAAGCTCAACTCCTACGACCTCGGCGTCGACATCGAGCTCTACGACGCCATCCAGCGCCTGCGCTTCGAGCATCCCGAGGTCGGAGCGGTGGTGCTGACCTCGGGCAAGGAACGCATCTTCTGCGCCGGCGCCAACATCCGCATGCTGAACCAGTCCTCCCACGGCTGGAAGGTCAACTTCTGCAAGTTCACCAACGAGACCCGCAACGCGATCGAGGAGGCGACCGCCGAGTCGCGCCAGAGTTACCTCTGCGCGGTCAACGGCCCCTCCGCGGGCGGCGGCTACGAAATGGCGCTGGCGACCGACTGGATCATCCTGGCTGACGACGGCTCCACCACTGTGGCGCTGCCCGAGGTGCCGCTCCCCGCGGTGCTGCCGGGCACCGGAGGCCTGACGCGCCTGGTGGACAAGCGGAAGGTCCGCCGCGACCGCGCCGATTTCTTCTCGACGCTCGAGGAGGGCATCAAGGGGCAGCGCGCCGTCGAATGGCGGCTCGTGGACGAGGTCGTGCCGCGCTCCAAGCTCGAGGAGACGGTCAAGCGACGTGCTGCCGAGCACGCCGCGCGCAGCGACCGGCCCACGGGCGCCAGGGGCATCGCCCTCACGCCGCTCGCCCGCGCCATCGAAGGCGACCGAATCACCTACGGCACCATCACCTGCGCCGTCGATCGGGGCCGGGCCGTCGCGGAAATCACGGTCAAGGGGCCAGGCGCCCCGCCTCCTGCCACCCTCGAGGCCACGCACGCCGCCGGCGCCGACTTCTGGCCGCTCGCGCTGGCGCGCGAGCTCGACGACCTCATCCTCCACCTCCGCGCCAACGAGGAAGAGATCGGCATCTGGGTCTTCAGAACGGAGGGGAGCGCCGATCTCGTCGAGGCCCATGACCGCGCGCTCCAGGAGCATGCGGCGGACTGGCTGGTGCGCGAGATCCGGCTTTACCTCAAGCGCACCTTCAAGCGCCTCGACGTGTCTTCGAGGTCGATCTTTACGCTGGTCGAGCCGGGCTCATGTTTCGCGGGCACTCTCCTCGAGCTGGCGCTGGCGGCCGACCGGTCCTACATGCTCGACGGCGCTCTCGAGGGCGACACGCGCAAGCCCGCCGCCGTGCGCCTGACCGGGATGAACTTCGGGCCTTATCCGATGGTGAACGGCTTGACGCGGCTCGCGAGCCGCTCCCTCGACGAGCCGGCGCGGGCCGACGACCTCAAGCGGCGCATCGGCGTGGACCTCGACGCACCCGCGGCGGCGGCGGCCGGACTCGTCACCTTCACCCCCGACGATATCGATTGGGAGGACGAGGTCCGCGTCGGCATCGAGGCGCGCGCCGCGTTCTCGCCCGACGCGCTCACCGGCATGGAGGCCTCGCTCCGCTTCGGCGGGCCCGAGACGCTCGAGAGCAAGATCTTCAGCCGCCTGTCCGCGTGGCAGAACTGGATCTTCCAGCGCCCCAACGCCGTCGGGGACAAGGGCGCGCTCCGCGTCTATGGCACGGGCCGGCGCAGCGAATTCGACCGAAGGAGAGTGTGATGGCCGGCATCGACTACACGGCGCTGATCCCGAACAACGTCAGCCTGCACGAGAACAGGCGGCTCCAGCGCGCGCTCGAGGACTGGCAGCCCAAGTTTCTCGAGTGGTGGCGGGACATGGGGCCCGACGGCTTCCAGGCGAAGGAGGTTTATCTCCGAACGGCCACCAGCGTGGACGCGCAGGGCTGGGCGAAGTTCGGCTACACGAGGATGCCGGACTACCGCTGGGGCATCTTCCTCGCCGAGCCGGAGCCGGGGCGCCAGGTCAACTTCGGCGACCACAAGGGCCAGCCCGCGTGGCAGGAGGTGCCGGGCGAGTACCGCGGCACGCTTCGCCGCCTCATCGTCACCCAGGGCGACACCGAGCCGGCCTCCGTCGAGCAGCAGCGCCACCTCGGCCGCACCTGCCCCTCGCTCTACGACCTCCGCAACATCTTCCAGGTTAACGTGGAGGAAGGCCGCCACCTCTGGGCCATGGTCTACCTGCTCGACGCCCACTTCGGCCGAGACGGGCGCGAGGAGTCGGAGGCCCTGCTCCAGCGCCGCTCAGGCGACGCCGACAAGCCGCGCATCCTGGGCGCCTTCAACGAAAAGACCCCCGACTGGCTGTCCTTCTTCATGTTCTTCTTTGTCACCGACCGCGACGGCAAGTACCAGCTGGCGAGCCTGGCGGAGAGCGGCTTCGACCCGCTCTCGCAGACCTGCCGCTTCATGCTGACGGAGGAAGCCCACCACATGTTCGTGGGCGAGACGGGCATCATGCGGATCGTCCAGCGCGCCTGCGAGCTGATGCGCGAGCGCAAGACGGACGACCTCCGGAAGCACGGCGGCATCGACCTGCGCACGATCCAGAGATACCAGAACTTCCATTGTTCGGTCTCGCTCGATCTCTTCGGCTCTGAGATCTCCACCAACGCCGCCAACTTCTACACCACCGGGCTCAAGGGTCGCTTCGAGGAGACGAAGAAGCAGGACGACCACCTGCTCAAGGAGGCGGCGTACACCGTCGCGGAGCTCGACGGCGAGCGCATCGTCACGCGCGAGGCAGGCGCGCTGGTGTCGTTGAACGAACGGCTGCGCGACGACTACATCGCGGACTGCGCGCGCGGCGTGGCGCGCTGGAACGAGGTCATCAAGCAGCACGGCATCGACTTCGAGCTCCGGCTCCCGCACCGGGCTTTCCATCGCGCGATCGGCATGTTCGCCGACGTGCGCGTGTCGCCCGACGGCCAAGTGGTCAGCCAGGCCGAGTGGGACGCCAAGCACGGCAACTGGCTGCCCACCGAGGAGGACAAGGCGTACATCGAGAGTCTGATGCAGCCGGTGACGGAGCCCGGCAAGTTCGCTAACTGGATCGCGCCGCCTGCGCGCGGCATCAACGGCCAGCCCGTGGACTTCGAGTACGTGCGGTTGGCCTGATCGGAGGAGTCGTGCCCAAGACCGTGACGCCGAAGAGCTTTGGAGCCCCGCTGGGGATGTACTCGCACGGGATGGTGGCGCCGGGCGGCGAGATCGTCGTGGTCGCCGGCCAGGTCGGCATGGGGCCGGGCGGCCGGGTCGCAGGCGGTGACGTCGTCGCACAGACGAAGCAGGCCCTGGACAACGTGCGCGCCGTCGTGGAGGCGGCCGGCTGCGCGATGCGCGATATCGTCCGGCTCCAGACTTTCCTGACGCACGCCGGCGACATCGACGGCTTCATGAAGGCGCGCGCCGAAGTCTTCCCGCGCTACTTCCCGGACGGCGCCTACCCACCGAATACGCTCCTCGTCGTCTCGCGGCTCGTCATGCCGGAGCTGCTGGTCGAGATCGAAGCGATGGCCGTCAAGCCCGCGAAGGCCGGAAGGGCGCCGCGTCGGGCGGCCAAGCCCGCGACGCGGGCCCGCGCCACGAAGCGCCGCCGCTAGACCGCACGCCCTACGGAGGTACTGACATGGCAACGCCGCCTTTCCAGGTGCCCGACCGTTTCAACGCCGCCACCTTCTTCGTGGACCGGCACGTTGCCGAGGGCCGCGGAGGCAAGGCCGCCTTCCTCCACGAGGAGGGCGAGCTGACCTATGCCGGCCTTCAGGAGCTGGCCAACCGCGCGGGCAACGCGCTGCGCGAACTCGGCGTCGAGCCCGAGCACCGCGTGCTGTGTCTCTTGCTGGACTCGCCGGCCTTCCTCGCCAGCTTCTGGGGCGCCATCAAGATCGGGGCCGTGCCCATCCCGATCAACACCATGATGCGCGGCCAGGACTACCTCTACTTCCTGAACGACAGCCGCGCCCGGGTCGCCGTGATCTCCGAGGCGCTTCTGGCCGAGGCCGGGCCCGTGCTCTCCCAGGCGCGTTACCTCAAGCACGTCGTCGTGGTCGGCAAGCCCGGCGCAGGTCAAATCGGCTTCGACGCGTGGCTCGCCAAGGCCTCGTCCACGCTCGCGGCTGTGGACACGTCCAAGGACGACGCCTGCTTCTGGCTCTACTCCTCGGGCTCGACCGGCTTTCCGAAGGGCGCCGTCCACCTCCAGCACGACATGGTGGTCTGCGCCGATACCTACGCGCTCCAGGTGCTCGGCATCACGCCCGAGGACAGGACCTTCTCGGCGGCCAAGCTCTTCTTCGCCTACGGCCTCGGCAACAACATGTACTTTCCGATGCGTGTGGGCGCGCAGGCAGTGCTCTATCCGCACCGGCCGCTGCCCGAGGCCATGTTCGAGGTCATCCACCGCCACAAGCCGACCATCTTCTTCGGCGTGCCGACGCTCTACGCCGCCATGCTCCAGGTCAAGGAGGCCGAGCAGCGCTACGACCTCTCCTCGCTCCGCCGCTGCGTGTCGGCCGGCGAGGCGCTGCCGGAGGCGATCTACACGCGCTGGCGCGAGCGCTTCGGGGTCGAGATCCTCGACGGCATCGGCACGACGGAGATCCTGCACATCTTCCTCTCGAACCCGCCGGGGCGGGCGAGACCCGGCTCGACCGGACTCGCGGTGCCGGGCTACGAGGCGCGCATCGTGGACGACGAGGGGTTGCCCGTGCCGCAGGGTGAGATCGGCAACCTGCGGGTCAAGGGCGACTCGACCATGGCCTACTACTGGAACCAGCACGAGAAGACGAAGGCAACGCTCTTCGGCGAGTGGATC
>JACORX010000024.1 GCA_016179165.1 Candidatus Rokuibacteriota bacterium
CACCCACAGCAGCCCGAACCAAAAGGTGCGGATCTGCCACCGAAAATGCGTCCCGAGCCACGTCCCGCGTACTTCGCCTCGCTTCACATAGTTCAGGATGACGGCGATGATCGAGGGCCAGCCGGTGAGAAACGCACCCACGACGGTGGCGGCGCCGACGATTCCCGTGACCAAGCTGAAGGCGTGCAGGGCGTAGATGACGTGAGACAGTCTGATCAGGGGTTCGCGTGGCCCGGCGGTGGCGATCACGGCACGCTCCTCGCGGTTACTCGATGACCGGATCCGCCCGCCGGAGCAACGACTGCGGGATCGTCAGCCAGAGAGCCTTGGCGGTCTTCAGCTTGATGACCAGATCGAACATCGTCGGTTGCTCGACGGGCAGGTCGGCGGGCTTGGCGCCTTTCAGGATCTTGTCCACGGTGGAGCGTGCTACTTGAGCCAGCCCTTCTCCTTGTAGTACTTCTCCGCGCCGGGGTGCAAGGCCACGCCGAGGTAGAGGTGACCTTTGGACGGGTCGTAGTCGGCGAGGCTGCCGTGGATCTTCCGCACCCGGTCCACGTTGTCGTTGAGCGTCTTCGTGATCAGGTACGCCGTGTCGTTGGGCATCTTGGCGTTAACCGTGATCGTCGTGCCCATGGTCGCCGTCGCCACGGCCTCGTTGCCGTTGGCGGCCTTGGGATACGTCCCGGCCGGAATCGTGCCCGCGCCCATGCCGAACTTGCTGAGGTGGTCGATCAGCGGCCTGGAGAAGGCGAGCAGCTTGAGGTCGCGCCCGACCGAGGCCTCCGTGATGGATGCGCCCGGCAGCGCGAGGAAGGTGAA
Organism: Candidatus Rokuibacteriota bacterium; assembly: GCA_016179165.1. Classification (GTDB taxonomy): domain Bacteria; phylum Methylomirabilota; class Methylomirabilia; order Rokubacteriales; family CSP1-6; genus AR37. Next base: position 823 of record JACORX010000024.1, read on the forward strand.
GGTCCCGTCCACGTTCCGGTCCTTGAACGCGCCGGCCTGTTCGGAGTACGAACCGCGGAAGAACTTGGCGCCCGCCGCCTCCCAGCTCTTGTAGCAGTCGCCGATCTTGCCGGGAGCGCAGAGGCCGTAGAACTCCATCACCTTCTCGAAGACCCAGACGTCCGAGGAGCCGGGCTTGGAGATGGCGACCCGGATGGGCTTCTTGCCCTTGACGATCTCTTCCATGGACATCTTCGCGTACGGCGAATCGGCCGCGACGTAGAAGTGGAAGGTATTGAGGCTCATGTTGCCCGCGAGCGCTCGGAGGCTCGGGTTCTTCTGCCCTGGGTACGGGTCCTCTCCCCGCAGTGCCGCGCCGAGGAGCGGCGGCAGCCCCATGCCCAGCTCGGCGTCGCCCTTCTCGACCAGCAGCGGGTTCTGCGTGCCGCCGCCGGGGATGACCTTGATGTTGACCCCGGCCTTCTCGCGGAGGAGCTCGGCCATGCCTCCCGAGATGGCGTACCAGCCACCCCCGACTGCGCCGGCCGTCCACGTCATGGACTGCTGGGCGGGGGCTGCCGCCGCCAGGGCGGTGACCAGGGCCGTCGTGAGCACTGCGATCAACGCGCGCTTCGACATACTCGTGACCTCCTCGGAACATGGTGGCTGGGGCGAATGACAGGGCCTCAATATCCATGCTGGTCGCCCTGCCGTCAAGCCTGATTGTGCTCGGGTGCCGGCCTGTGGTATACGCAGGCAGGCCCTGAGGTCGACGCCGCCCTCGTCCATATCCACATCCCGCTCCGTGACAAGAGGAGGAAGCCCTATGAAGCGATGGGTACTAGTGACTGCCGCTCTCGCGCTCGCCGCGCTCGCCGCCGCGCCCCCCGCGGCCCAGGCGCAGGCGAAGGACACACTCGTCGTCGCCCTCGTCTCGCACCCCCCCACCCTCGACCCCCACATGCACTTCGAGCGCGTGGGCATCCTGGTCAATATCAACATGTTCGACTCCTTGATCCACCGGAACACCAAGCTTGAGTTTGAGCCCTCGCTCGCTACCTCCTGGAAGGCGCTGTCGGACACCCAGTGGGAGTTCAAGCTCCGCAAGGGCGTGCGCTTCCACAACGGGGAGACGATGACCCCGGAGGACGTCAAGTACTCCTTCGATCGCGTGATCGACCAGACGAAAAAGTCGCCCCAGTACGGGAATATCCGCGCCATCAAGGAAGTCCGCGTGGTGAATCCGGAGACGGTCCACATCATCACCGACAAGCCCTTCCCGCTCCTGCTGGAGCGGCTCGTCTTCTTCCCCATCGTGCCCAAGAAGCACGTCGAGGCGGTGGGCGACCAGGCGTTCGGGACGACCTCCCCGGTGGGAACGGGGCCCTGGAAGTTCGTCGAGTGGAAGCGCGACCAGCTGATCCGCCTCGAGGCCTTCGACCAGCACTGGCGCGGCCGTCCTGCCTTCAAGTACCTCGTCATCCGCGCCGTCCCCGAGATCGCGACCCAGGTGGCCGAGATCAAGACGGGCGGCGTAGACATCATCCGCAACGTCTCCGCCGACATCGTGCCCGAGCTCAAGACACACCCGCAGGCGTACATCTCGTCTACGCCAATCCTGCGGGTCCATTACCTGGCGCTCGACATGCGCTCGGCACCGTTCGACAAGAAGGCGGTGCGCCAGGCGGCGAACTACGCCATCGACAAGCAGACGATCATCCAGAAGCTGATGGCGGGCCTCGGGCGTCAGGTCGCGACGACGGTGCAGCCGATGGCCTTCGGCTTCGACCCGGAGGTGAAGCCCTACCCCTACGATCCCAAGAAGGCCAAGGAGCTGCTCGCCCAGGCCGGGTACCCGAACGGCGTGGACATCACGCTCCACAGCGCGTTCATCGAGTTCCGACCAGTCTTCGAGGCCATCTCCCAGATGCTCACCGAGGTCGGCATCCGCACCACCCCGAAGATGTGGGATCCGGGCCCGGCGTGGAACAAGTACTTCCAGACCGAGGGCAAGGCCACCAACGGCTACTACGGCTCCTGGGGC
>JACORX010000277.1 GCA_016179165.1 Candidatus Rokuibacteriota bacterium
ACCTGCATGGCGTGGTCCACGATCTTCCACACGGCGTCGGCCACGAAGAGCTTGGTTACGGCCGACTCGCGCTGGGCGGGGATGCCCGCCTCGACCATCTTGGCGGTACGATAGACGAGCTGGCGGGCGGCGTCCAGCGCCGTGTACATCTCGGCGAGCTTGAAGGACACGCCTTCGAACATGGCGATCGGCTGCTTGAACTGGATCCGCTTGGTGGAATATTCCGCCGCGATCTCCAGCGCCCGCCGGGCCGACCCCAGCGACGCCATGCAGTAGGTCACGCGCTCGGTGTCGAGCTCGTCCATCAGCACGTGGTAGCCGCCGTTGAGCGGCCCCAGCAGGTTCTCCTTGGGGATGTCCACGTCCTTGAAGTCGATCCAGACGTTGTCCATCCAGTCCGCCATGATGACTTCGTCGAGCTGGCGCTGGATGCGTACCCCCGGGTGGTCCATGGGCACGATGAAGGTGGACATGCCCTTGTGCGGGTGCGCGCCTTCCTCGGTGATGGCGAAGAGCGTCATGTAGTCCGCAAGCCCGCCGCCGGTGATGAAGCGCTTCTGGCCGTTGATAACCCAGCGGTCTCCCCGGAGAACCGCCTTGGTCTGCATCCGGGAGGTGTCGGAGCCGACCTGGGGCTCGGTGATGGCGAGCGCGGCCAATTCGTCTCCCCGGAGGCGCGGGGGGATGTGGCGCTTCTTCTGCTCGGGCGTGCCGTAGCGGAGGATGGAAATGGTCCCGAGCGTCAGCGAGACCGAGCGGATGATGTCGCCGGGGTGCCCGGCCGCCCCCAGCTCCTCGTCGATGATGCACTCGGCGACCACGCCGCGCCCGTTGCCGCCGTACTCCTCGGGGAAGAGCGCGCCCGTGAGGCCCGCCTCGCCCAGCTGCTTGAGGTAGGCGCGAGCCATGGCGCGGAGCTTCTCGCGGCGCGCCGTGCCTTCGTGGCGCGTCTTGATCTCCTTGACCTCGCTGTGGGCGGCCGCCGCGTGGGGAAGAATCTCCATCAGGGCAAAGGCGCGACTCTGCCTCATGATCTCGCGCTCGGCGGGCGTGTAGAGAAAGGTCTGCCCGTCGTTGACCGACCAGCCGCCGGGCATGCTGATGTCGTCCATGCTGATCGCCTTGAATCCCTCGTCGCTCATTTTCCGATGACTCCTTCCGCCCGGAGCCGGGCGATGGTCTGGCTGCCGTAGCCCAGGATCCCGGTCAGGATCGCTTCGGTGTGCTGGCCGAGGGCGGGGGCGGGCGCCGGCTGCCGGATCTCGCCCTCGGTCCTGATGGGGCTCGCCACCTCGCGGATGCGGCCGAACTGCGGGTGGTCCACTTCGATGATCATCTCGCGCGCGCGCACCTGCTCGTCTTCGAGTGCCTGCGCCACGGTGTTCACGGGCGCGCACGGCACATGGCCGCGCAGGAGGGCCAGCCACTCGGCCGTGGTCTTCTCCACGAACCGGGACTGGAGGATGGCGACCAGCTCCGCCTTGTGGGCGAAGCGATCCGGGAAACCGGTGAAGCGCGGGTCCCGTCCGAGCTCGGGCAGTCCCATCCGCTCGATCAGCGCCTGCCAGAACTTGTCCTTGTTGCAGAAGACCACGATCCAGCCGTCCCTGGTCGGGAAGTTCTGCGCCGGCACGAGGGTCTGGTGGCCGGAGTGCGCCACGCGCTGAGGCTCCCACTCGCGGTTGAGCGCCCAGATCGCGAAGTACGAGAGCATGCTCACCGCCGTGTCCAGGAGCGAGATGTCCACGTTGCGGCCGATCCCCGTGCGCTGGGCGTCGTAGAGGCCGACCACGAGGCCGACCATGCCGGCGTAGCCTCCCGCGAAGTCGATGACGGACACGCCGCATTTTCCCGGAGGGCCGTCGGGCTCGCCGGTGACGGTCATGTAGCCCGCGTAGCCCTGGATGAGGTAGTCGAAGGCCGGCTCGGCGGCCCTCGGCCCTGTCGTCCCGAACCCTGTGAGCGAGCAGCAGACGACCCTCGGATTGACGTCCTTGAGGGCGTCGTAGGTCAGCCCGAGCTTGGCGGGAAGGTCGCCGCGGAGGTTGTTGAAGACCGCGTCGGAGACCTTGACGAGGTCGTGGAGCACGGCCTGGCCCGCCGGATGCTGGAGGTTGAGCGTCAGGGACTTCTTGCCGCGGTTGAACGACTGGAAATAGAGCGAGTCCTGCCCGTGCTGGTACGGCGGCACGTACCGCGAGCTGTCGCCGCCCACGCCCGGGTCCTCGATCTTGATGATCTCGGCGCCGAGATCCGCCAGCACCTGCGTGCCGAACGGGCCGGCCCCGAACTGCGAGACGGAGAGGATGCGCGTGCCTTCGAGCGGCGATCGTGTCATGTCAGAAGGGAAGTTTCCCTTCTCCCAGCGTGGCGTGGGTCTTCTTGGGCACGAGGACCTTTCTGGTATACGAGCAGACCTGGTCTCCCCGCTGGTTGGCCGCGATGGTCTCGACGGTGACGATGCCGCGATCCCCTTGTCTCGACTCGCGAAGCTCCAGCACGCGGCTCTGGGCGTACAGCGTGTCGCCGATGAAGGTGGGCTTCTCGTGCTTGAGCGCGTCCACCTCGAGGTTGGCGATGGCCCGCCCTGAGATGTCGGCGACGCTCATGCCGATGACGATGCTGTAGACCAGCGGCCCCAAGACCACGCGCTGCTTGTGCTGGGTATACGTTTCCGCGTAGTGCGCGTCCGAGTGCAGCGGGTGCTGGTTCATGGTCAGGAGCGCGAACCAGGTGCAGTCGGCCTCGGTGATCGTGCGCCCCGGCCAGTGCTTGAAGACCTGCCCGACCGCGAACTCCTCGAAGTACCTCCCGTAGCTCATGCCGGCCCACCGTTCAGAGAGTTGTTGGCGACGGCGTGGCGCGCGATGGCGTGGCGCAGCGTCTCGTCGCCGGCCTCGCCCGCCAGGAGCGACGCAGCGTCCCGATAGTAGCGCTCGACGGGGAACTCGGCGGTGTACCCGTACCCGCCGTGGATGCGCATGGCCTCGAGCGTCACCATGTACGCGGTTTCGGCCGCGTGAAGGTGGGCCATCGCCGCGTGCGCCGGCGCCGCGTCGCCCGCGCCGTTCTCGGCGGCGGCGCGCCCCGTGAGGAGGCGGGAGACGGCGATGGCCGTCGCCATGTCCGCCAGCTTGAGCTGGATCGCCTGGTGCTGGCAGATGGGCACGCCGAAGGCCGAGCGCTGCTGGGAGTAGCGGAGCGCGGCCTCGAAGGCGGCCTGCGCCAGGCCGACGGCCGCCGCCGCCTCGCGCACCCGCGCCGACGCCTCGGGCGCGGCGATGGACGCGGGATCGAGCGCCGCCGTGCCGCCGAGCGCGTTCCGGGCCTGGACCACGCACCCCTTGAGATCCGCGTGCCAGAGATCGGCGCCGCGCCGCCCGACCGTCTCGAAGGGCTCGGTGAGGACGAGCCCCGGCTGCCCCGCTTCGAGGACGAAGGCCCGCACGCGTTCATCGACGGGCGCCAGAATCACGAGCAGATCCGCGCGGCGCCCAGGCGCGGCGACGAGGCCGTTGCCTGTGAGGGTGAAGCCGTCACCGTACCTGAGCGCGTTCAATTCCCGGGCCGCCGGCTCGCGCAGGCGCCGGAGCATCCCGCCGCGGAGCTTGCCCGAGGCAAGAGCGGGCAGCAGCCGCTCGCACTGATCGGCGGTGCCCAGGCGGCAGATCAGCTCGGCGGCATCGAGGTGGCTCGAGAGCGCGGACGCGACCGTCGCGGAGCCCCGCCCGATCTCTTCAGCGATGAGAGCGTACGCGCCGCCGTCGAGGCCCAGGCCGCCCGTCCGCTGCGGGATCGTCGCGCCGAAGAGTCCGAGCTCGCAGAGCCTGTCGAGGGATGCGGAGGGGAAGCGCCCGGCGCGGTCGTCCGTGACGGCGGCCGGGGCGATCTCGCGCTCGACCAGCTGGCGGACGGCCAGCGCCATCTGCCTGTGCTCCTCGGGTTCGGCTTCGAGCGACTTGAGGGCGCCCAGGCGCTCGCCGTGGCGCTGGAGCAAGTTCTTGGCGATGATGGTGCGCTGGATCTCGTTGGTGCCCTCGCCGATCATCATGAGGGGCGTGTCGCGATAGAGGCGCTCGACGATGCCGGCGGTCGCCTGGCCCGGGCCGCCGAGGATGCGCACGGCGTCGGCCGCGGCCTCCTGGGCGCTTTCGGAGGCGTAGAGCTTGGCCATGCCCGCCTCGAGGTCGCAGCGCTCGGCGCGGTCCTTCATCCCCGCCGCCCAGTAGGTGACGAGCCGCGCCCCGTCCACGCGGATGGCGATCGAGGCCAGGGCGGCAGGCGGCTCGTCCGTGCCGAGGGTCCGGCGCGCGGCGGCCTCGAGCGCCGCCTGGGCCACGCCGACCGCGCGCGCGGCGATGTTGATGCGGCCGGTCTCGAGCCCCGACATGACGTGCTTGAAGCCTCGCCCCTCGACGCCGCCCACGAGATTGGCGGCGGGGCAGGGGAAGCCCTCGAAGAGGAGCTCCGCCGTGTCCACGCCCTTGTAGCCGAGCTTGGCGATGGACTTCACGACCTGGAGCCCAGGCGCTCCCTTCTCGACGATGAAGCAGGACATGCCCTTGTGGCGCGGCTGCGCCTTGGGGTCGGTCAGGGCGAGGAGCGCGAAGGTGTTGCCCTCGCGCCCGTTGGTCACGAACATCTTGGAGCCGGAGATGAGATAGCGGTCGCCGTCGCGCCTGGCGACGGTGCGGATGGCCTGGACGTCGGAGCCCGCGTGCGGCTCCGTCAGGCAGAGGCCGCCGCGCGCCAGGCCGCTGGCAAAGCGCGGCAGCAGGCGGCGCTTCTGTTCGTCCGTGCCGTGCTGGAGCACGATCAGCGTTGCCATGGTGTGGCTGTTGATCACGCCTGCCAGCGACATGAAGCCGCGGCAGATCTCCTCGATGACGCGCGCGTAGGTTAGGACGTCGAGACCGAGGCCGCCGTAGTCGCCCGGCACGAGCGCGCCGAAGAGGCCCATCTCCCGCATGCGCGCGACCAGGTCGTGGGGATAGGCGTCGGCGTGCTCGAGGGCGGAGGCTGCGGGGACGACCTCCTTGTCCACGAACCGGCGCACCGCCGTGACGATCGGGTGCGCGTCGTGAAGCGGAGTCGGCATGGCCGCCGTGGGGCTAGGCCGCGCCCGCGAGCTTGGAGGCCGCCAGGAGGAGGGTGTTGGCGCCCTTCTCGATGTCATCCATGGGCGTGAACTCCTCCTCGCAGTGGCTCCGCCCGTCGCGGGAGGGGACGAAGATCATCCCCGTGGGGCAGATGGTCGCCATGTACTGGGCGTCGTGGCCGGCGCCGGAGAGGATGCGCCGGTAGCCGTAGCCTAACCCCTTGGCCGCTTCCTCGATCGTGTCCACGACCTCCACGTCGAAGTGGGTCCGCGGCACGCGCCAGTAGTGATCGAGCTCGTACGTCACTCCCTCGACGCGGGCGGCTTCCTTGACCAGGCGGTCGAGGAAGCCCAGGGCGCGGGTGACGTGATGCTCCTCGGGCGCGCGCAGGTCGACGGACAGGCTCACGCGCCCCGGGATCGCGTTGGGAATGTTGGGCGTCACGTCGAGGCGGCCGACGGTCGAGACCATGTCGCCGCCGATCTTGCGCGGGATCTCGCGCACGCCGCGGACGATCTCGGCGGCCGCGACCAGCGCGTCGTGGCGGATCCGCATGGGAGTCGGGCCCGCGTGGTCCTGGACGCCCGTGAGCGTGAGCCGCGACCAGGAGATCGCGACGATACCCTCGACCACGCCCACCGAGAGGTGCTGCTCCTCGAGTATGGGCCCCTGCTCGATGTGGAGCTCGAGGTAGGCGCGAAGCGGGCGGGGGATGCAGGGCTCCGAGCCGAGATAGCCGATCCGCTCGAGCTCGTCGCCCAGCCGGACGCCGTCCCTGTCGCGCGCGTTGTAGGCGTCTTCGAGTGGGATTTTCCCCGACATGACCCCCGAGCCGATCATGGCGGGCTGGAAGCGCGCGCCCTCCTCGTTGGTGAAGATGGCCATCGCGACCGGGTGGCGCGTCGCGGCCTTGCGGTCGTTGAGCGTCCGGATGGCCTCGAGCGCGCAGAGGACGCCCAGCTGGCCGTCGTACCTCCCGCCCGTCGGCACCGAGTCGGCGTGCGAGCCCATCATGACGGGCGCCGCGCCGTCCGAGCCGGCGCGCCGGCCGAAGATGTTGCCCATCTGGTCGACCGTGACGCTGAGACCGGCCTCGCGCATCCATTCCACGAGGAGATCGCGGCCGCGGCGGTCGTCGTCGGTCAGCGCCACGCGGTTGAGCCCGCCCTTGGCGGTCGCGCCCACGCGCCCGAGCGCCTCCATGCTCTCCTCGAGCCGCTTGCGGTTGATGCGCATGGCCCCTCCGGGGTCAGAGTCCGAGGCACGCCGTCTCGAGTTGCGCGCCGGTCGGGACTCCCTGGCGGGTCACGCTGGCGCGTGACGGCTATTGTCCAGCAGGCGGGCCCGATCGGCAAGGCCCCGCGCCCGGGTGTCAACGCCCGGTGGTAAACTGACAACATCGTGAGCGATTCGCACCTGCACCACCAGCTGTCGCCCCAGAGCATCCGCTTCTGCCCACTCTGCGGCGGCACGCTCGAGCGCCGCGCCGTGCCACCGGAAGGCAAGCGCGAGATGGTCTGCGCCGGCTGCTCCTTCATCTTCTACCTGAACCACAAGGTCGTGGCCGCGACCATTCCAGAAGACGACGGGCGCGTCCTGCTCACGCGCCGGACCATCCAGCCCGCCCGCGGGAAGTGGACCTTCCCCGGCGGTTTCGTGGACTGGGGCGAGCCCGTCGAGGATGCCGCGGTGCGGGAGACCTGGGAGGAGACCGGGCTCAAGGTGGACCTCGATGGCCTCCTGGGCGTCTATTCCTATCCGGGCACGCCGATCGTGATCGTGGTCTACCGGGCCCGCGTGCTGGAAGGCGAGGTCAGGACGTGCAGCGAGAACGACCGCGTCGAGTGGGTCGTCCCGGCCGCGATCCCGTGGGAGGAGCTGGCCTTCCCGTCCACGAAGGCGGCGCTGCACGATTTCCTTACAGGTCGCGCTTTCTAGCCTGAATACCCTCGCCCCCGGAGGGGGAGAGGGCAGGGTGAGGGGGCGAAGAGTGTGTTCTCGAATTGTGCGCGCCCTGCCCGCTGCGACCCCTCCACGCTATAGTCGGGCGCGGTACGGAGGGAGGCGCCGATATGGTCGCCCGCATCATGCTCGGCCCGAGAAGATCATGGACCAGCCGGACTGGACGGTTCCGCAGAGCACGGACGGCTTTGGCGCTGCCGGGGCACGTAATGTGTCGAAGTTCCACCCTATTCGCTCCCATAGTAGCGGAGTCTCGCGGCCCTGCTATGCAGCAGCGCGCGCCGCGTCACGGGTTCTGGATGGTTCCGTCCAATTCACGTTAGCCGTCATATGAGCACCGACACGTTCCGCTACGAGACCGATCGAGTTCGATCGCCGTTTTCCAAGGCGGAGCTCATCGCGTCATTGAAGAAATATGCGCAGTCGCACAAGGTCGAATCCTTCGGCATGCGCGATTACAATTCCTGGCGCGGCAAGGTCGCGCACGCCGAAACGATCAGAGTCCGTTTCGGTACATGGGGCAAAGCGCTACAAGCTGCAGGCTGTCGCGCCGTCCGCGGCTACCGACTAGATCCCGAAGCAATGGTCAGCGCTTTTCGAGACTGTTGGAAAGAACATGGCT
>JACORX010000278.1 GCA_016179165.1 Candidatus Rokuibacteriota bacterium
ATGGTGGCCGTGCCCTCATGGACTTCGCCGATCTTGTACGACCGGCCGGTGTAGTAGAGGATCCGCTCGGTCGTCGTCGTCTTGCCGGCATCAATGTGCGCCATGATGCCGATGTTCCGCGTCTTCTCTAGCGAGTACTGCCGCTCCACGTCCGTGTCCTCTGCTCCGTCTTCTGTGTCGTCAGCGCGACCGGCCACACACACGAAGAGGGGAGCCGGGTGTCCGGCCCCCCTCTTCCTGGCGCGCGTCGCTACCAGCGGTAGTGCGCGAACGCCTTGTTGGCCTCCGCCATCTTGTGTGTGTCTTCGCGCTTCTTCACGGCCGTCCCGCGGTTATTGGCCGCGTCCAGCAGCTCGCCCGCGAGCCGCTCCGACATGCTCTTCTCCGCGCGGCGCCGCGCGGCCCCGATCAGCCAGCGCATGCTGAGCGCCGTCCGTCGGTCCGGGCGCACCTCGACCGGCACCTGGTAGGTCGAGCCGCCTACGCGACGCGACTTGACCTCCACCGCAGGCTTGCAGTTGTCCACGGCCGCCTTGAAGAGCTTGAGCGCGTCCTGCTTGGCCCGGTCCTCCATGGCGCCCATGGCCTCGTACATGATCTTCTCGGCCGTGCTCTTCTTGCCGCCGTACATCATCATGTTGACGAACTTCGCTACGATACGGCTCCCGTGCTTGGGATCCGGCAGGATTTCCCGCTTCGCCGCCCCTGCCCGACGCATTTACGCCGCGCCCCCGGCCTTGGGCTGCTTCGCGCCGTACTTCGAGCGGCTCTGCTTCCGCCCGGCGACGCCGGCCGTGTCGAGCGACCCGCGGATGATGTGGTACCGGATGCCCGGCAGGTCCTTCACGCGGCCACCCCTGATCAGGACGATCGAGTGCTCCTGCAGATTGTGGCCGACGCCCGGGATATAGGACGTGACCTCGAGGCCGTTGGTCAGCCGCACGCGGGCCACCTTGCGCAGGGCAGAGTTCGGCTTTTTGGGCGTCGTGGTGTACACGCGGAGGCACACTCCACGCTTCTGCGGGCACGCCTCCATGGCGGGCGTCTTGGACTTCTTCCGCACCGCCTCGCGGCCCTGCCGCACCATCTGATTGATTGTCGGCATGTCTCCCCTGTGACTCTGATTGGCCCCCCGGGTAGCCTAAGCTCCGGTCACTAGGGCCAAAACTCTAACTTTCTACCTGAAATAGGGCTCCTTGTCAAGTCGCTGACACCCGGCCCCTCCTAGCCTGCCTGGGCGATCTCCTCGCCGCCGTCGCCCTCGTCTGAGTAGTCAGCCGCCGCCCCGGCAGGGGCCTCCTCGACGGCCACCGCGGCCTCCTCGCCGCCCTGGCTGAGAACCTCGGCCCGTGTGTAGTGGCCGAGCCCCGTGCCGGCCGGGATCAGCCGGCCGACGATGACGTTCTCCTTGAGGCCGCGCAGGTCATCCTGCTTGCCGCTGATGGCGGCTTCCGTCAGCACTCGGGTGGTCTCCTGGAACGACGCCGCCGAGACGAAGCTGTCCGTCGAGAGCGACGCCTTGGTGATCCCGAGGAGCACGGGCTTGGCCGTGGCGGCCGGCTTGTCGGCCGCGTTGGCCTTGTCGTTCTCGTCCTGGAAGACGAACTTGTCCACCAGCTCCCCCACCACGAAGTCGGTGCCGCCAACCTCCTCGATGCGAACCCGGCGCAGCATCTGCCGCACGATGATCTCGATGTGCTTGTCGTTGATGGTCACGCCCTGCAGCCGGTAGACCTCCTGCACCTCGTTCACGAGGTAGCGCTGCAGCTCCCGGTCGCCCAGGACCGCCAGGTAGTCGTGCGGGTTCGGGGAGCCGTCCATCAGCGTCTCGCCCGCCCTGACCCGGTCGCCCTCGTGGACGGAGATGTGCTTACCGCGCGGGATCAGGTACTCCTTGGTCTCGCCGTCGTCGGCGCGGATGACGATCTTACGCATGCCCTTGACGAAACCGGCGAACTCGACCGCGCCGTCAATCTCGGTGATGACCGCCTGCTCCTTCGGCTTGCGGGCCTCGAAGAGCTCGGCCACCCGCGGCAGACCGCCGGTGATGTCCTTGGTCTTGGTGGTCTCACGCGGGATCTTCGAGATGATGTCGCCCTGGTGCACCTCCACACCGTCGGCCACGAGCAGATGGGCACCCACGGGCAGCATGTAGCGGCCGCGCGTCTCGCCGGCCGACTCGCTGTCGGGCGAGTTATCCCCACCGGTCGGCGCCTTGACCGACACCCGGGGCTGAAGCTTGCCCTCCTGGTCCTCAATGATCACCCGCCGGGCCAGGCCCGTGACCTCATCGAACTCCTCCCGGATCGTGACCCCGTCCACTACGTCGCGGTACGTGACCGTGCCGCTGACCTCGGTCAGGATCGGCGTCGTGAACGGATCCCACTCGACGAGCAGCTTGCCGAGAGCCACCTTGCCGTCGTCCTTGATCTTGATGCGCGCCCCCGGCACGACCGGGTACCGCTCCTTCTCACGGCCGCGCTCGTCCACCACGACGATCTCACCGTTGCGGTTGAGCACGACGATGTCCCCGTCGCGGTTCACGACGGAGCGGATGTTGTGGTACTTCACGATGCCCGCATGCTTGGCGTCGTGCTTGGAGGCCTCGACCACGCGGCTCGCCGTGCCGCCGATGTGGAAGGTCCGCATGGTCAGCTGGGTGCCCGGCTCGCCGATCGACTGTGCGGCGATGATGCCCACCGCTTCGCCGAACTCGGCCAGGCGGCCCGTGCCGAGGTTGCGCCCGTAGCACATGACGCAGATGCCGCGCTTCGACTCGCATGTCAGCGCCGAGCGGATACGCACCCGCTCGAGGCCCGAGTCCTCGATCCTCTGGGCCAGCTCCTCGGCGATCTCGGTACCCGCCTGGACGATGATCTCGCCCGTGAACGGGTCGCGGATGTCCTCGGCCGCCACGCGCCCCAGCACGCGGTCGCGCAGGGACTGGATGATGTCGCCGCCTTCGACCAGCGGTGCCGCGTCGATGTACTTGACCGTGCCGCAGTCGTACTCGGAGACGATGACGTCCTGGGAGACGTCCACGAGCCGCCGCGTCAGATAGCCGGAGTCGGCCGTCTTCAGGGCGGTGTCGGCGAGGCCCTTTCGGGCGCCGTGCGTGGAGGTGAAGTACTCGAGCACGGTCAGGCCTTCGCGGAAGTTGGACGTGATCGGCGTCTCGATGATCTCGCCCGACGGCTTGGCCATGAG
>JACORX010000269.1 GCA_016179165.1 Candidatus Rokuibacteriota bacterium
CATCTGCTTCGTTGGCGCCCTCGGCCGCAGGCTCAACGTACCAGGGGTACGCCTCGCCTGCGGCCTGCAGGCGCCGCCACGCATCTGGGCCCGTCTCGCCGACCAGCCCTGCTCGGGACAACACCGGAGCGCAGACACACGAAGGGCGCGGTGGATCTCTCCGCCGCGCCCTGTGCGCTCTTTAGGCCTGAGTTACCACTTGAAGGGCTTCTTGGACGGTGGCACTCCGTAGGCGCCCCGGTCGCCGCCCCCGAACCCGCCGCCGCGACCGCCGCCGCCCGGGCGTCCACCCGGCCGCCCGCCGCCCCGCGGGCCGCCGCCGCCTGATCCCGGCGCCTTCGGGGTCGAGAGATTGACGGTCAGCTTGCGGCCGTCGAGGTCCTTGCCGTTGAGCTCCGAGATGGCGCGCTGGGCCTCTTCAGCCGTTGTCATCTCGACGAAGCCGAAACCGCGCGACTGGCCGGAGAACTTGTCTGTGATCACGGCCGCGGATTCCACGGTGCCGCACTGGGCGAAGTACTCACGCAACGTCTCGCTGGTCGTGGAATACGAGAGCCCCCCTACGTACAGTTTCGAAGCCATCTGGATCTCCTTCAGTCGCTCTTCCGCCTTGATGCACGCCCCAATACTCGGAAGAGCCAATATCGGAGGCGAGGGCGCCGGCCGCGGCGCTACCCGCCCAGTTTACACCATGCGGGGCCGCGCCGCCGCCAGAGCCGCCCGGCTACGGCGTCATCCAGGCCGCGAGGGCCGGATCGCGGTACGTGCTGTCGACAGGCTCCTGCTTGATAGGCAGCCCCGGCTCCGCAGCTTCCGGAAGCAGGGACGCGATCTCCGCCTGGCGGATAGACTCCCCCGTCGCGACCAGGAGGCCGAGCAGGCAGAGGGCCACCCCCAACCCGAGGGCCCCGGCGAGGGACTTCCTGCCGAAGGATTCCATCGTGTCTACCCGCACACGGCATTGAGGGCGGTCGCCGCCTTCGCGGGGCGCGGCGCCACCACTCGGGCGGGCCGCTCAGCCTTCGCGACGAGGTCGAGCACATCGAAGGGCTCGCGCACCGCGCGAAAGCCGTGGAGCTCGAAGCGGACCTGCTCGTCTATCCCCTGGCCGGCCTCGACCCGCACCACCACCGGCACGCCGGGAGCTACGGTGTCGAAGAGCCGCGCGAGGTCGGCCCCCGGCAGATGCACCACGGCGGAGGAGAGGAGGATCAGCGACACGGGAGTCTCGAGCAGCTGACGCACTCCCTCGCAGAAGGTATCGGCCATCCGGACCGCGATGCCTTGTTCGAAACATCTCATGCCGACCGACTCGGTCAGCGTCCGGTTCTCATCGATCATCAGCACACGTGTCATGGCATTCCTTTCCCGTTTAGGTTAAGATCACCGGAATGGGAGCAAAGGCGATGCCACGTGGGGCGGACACGCCCAAATGCGCGTGATCGCGGGACTTTTGCGCGCGCCGGCCCTCACGGACGTGCCCTGAAGCGTGCCGGGATCGGGCGCGGCGCCCGACAAGAATCGTCTTCTGCCCGAGCGGCTTCAGCCCTGCGGCTTGAGCTGGTCCGGGGAGATCCCGTAGGTAAGGAGCTTGCGGTAGAGGGTCTTGGGATCGATGCCGAGGAGCGCCGCGGCCTTGGCGCGGTGCCCACCGACCTGGCGGAGCGTGGCGATGATGTGCTGGCGCTCCATTTCCTCGAGACTGCCGCCTTCCGGGAGTCTACCGGTCGTACTGCCGTGGCCCGTACGCAGCTCTGCGGGCAGATCCTCAGGCTCGATCTCGTCGCCCTTCCCGAGAATGACGGCGCGCTGGATCGCGTGCTGGAGCTCGCGCACGTTGCCCGGCCAACCGTACGCCTCCATGCAGCGCAAGGCCGCCGGGGAGAGGCGCTTGCGTCCGTAGGCCGCGTTCTGCTCGAGAAAGTGCGCGGCCAGAAGACCCACGTCCTCGGGCCGCTCGCGCAGCGGCGGCAGCGTCAGGGCGATCGTGTTGATCCGGTAGTAGAGGTCCTGACGGAACTCGTTGGCGCGGATCGCCTCCGCGAGGTCGCGGTTGGTCGCAGCGACGAGCCGCATGTCCACGCTGCGCCGCCGCGTGCCGCCCACGCGAAAGAAGGCGTGCGACTCGAGAACCCGCAAGAGCTTGACCTGGCTGTCGGGCTCCATCTCGCCGATCTCGTCGAGAAAGAGCGTCCCGCCGTCCGCCAACTCGATGAGTCCCGGCTTGAACCTGACCGCGCCCGTGAACGCGCCCTTCTCGTGGCCGAACAGCTCGCTCTCCAGCACCTCGCGCGGCAGCGCGCCGCAATGGATCGGCACGAAAGCCTGCGTCGCCCGCGGCGACCGCTCGTGGATGGCGCGCGCGATCAGCTCCTTGCCGGTGCCGCTCTCGCCCAGGACCAGCACGGAAGAGTCCGTCGGCGCAACCCGGTCCACGAGGCGCAGCACCTCCTGCATGGCGGGGCTCGCCGTCACGATGCCGACCGACGTGGCGACACCCTCGGGGTCGAGCTGAGCCCGCAGCACGGTGTTTTGTCGTATGAGGCGGCCCTTCTCGGCAGCCTTGCGGATCAGGACGTCGAGCTCCTCGATCCGCGCAGGCTTGGTCAGGTAGTCGTAGGCGCCGAGCTTCATCGCCTCGACGGCGTTGGCGACGTCCTGGAAGCCCGTCATGACGATGACTTGCGGCGCCTCGGACATCTCACCGAGCGCGCGCAGCACCTCGATTCCCTCCACCCGCGGCATCCGCATGTCCAGCAGCAGCACGTCGGGCATGTCCTCGCGCAGCCGCTCGAGGGCCGCCCTGCCGTCGGGCACGCCCGCGGCCTCGTGTCCCTTGCGCACGAGCTCGCGGACGATCAGGTCGCGCAGGTTCTTCTCGTCGTCCGCTACCAGCACGCGAATGGGCGCGGTCACGACGCGGTCTCCGTGGCGCCCGTGGGCAAGATCACCCGAAAGGTCGCGCCCCGGCCGACGCGAGACTCCGCCTCGATACGCCCACCGTGGTCGACGACGATGCCCTGGGCGATCGCGAGCCCGAGCCCGGTCCCCTGCCCGGGCGGCTTCGTGGTGAAGAAGGGGTCGAACACGCGCGGCAGCACGTCGGCGGAAATGCCCGGTCCCTGGTCTGCGAATACAATCTCGACGTCACCCGTGCCGCGCCGGCGCGTCGTCACCGTCAGCACGCCGCGCCCCTCCATGGCCTCGAGGCCATTGCCGGCGAGCCCGAGGAAGACCTGACGGAGCTGCCCCTCGTTGACGACCACCGCCGGCAGGCCCTGGTCGAAGTCTCGCCTGACGTCCGCTCCAACGAACCGCGACTGGTGACCGAGGAGATCGAGGACCTTGTCCACGAGGGTGTTGAGGTCGACCGCCTCACGCCTCCCGCCCGGCTCGCGCACGAACTGGAGCAGGCTGCCCGTGATTTCCTTGCAGCGGAAGGCCTCCTCCTCGATGAGCGAGAGATAGGATGGGAAGTCCTTGAAGCCGTCCTGCTCGGCGAGCCGCGGATCCCGTGCGCGCTCCTTCAGGGCCTCGGCGCAGCCCGCGATGGTCGCCAGCGGGTTGTTGAGCTCGTGCGCCACGCCGGCCGCGAGCCGCCCAGCGGTCGTCAGGCGCTCGGTCAGCAGCATCTGCTGCTCGAGGCGCTTCTGGAGCGTCAGGTCCTGGACGAGCACGATCAGGCGCCCGGTGCCTCCGGCCGCCGCGGGCAGCGGCGCCGCCGTCAGCCTGAGCGTCCGGGGCTGCGCTCCGCCCGGCACCTCGCCCTCGAGATGCCTGACCTCCCAGGCCGCGAGAGCCGCGCGGAGAAAGTCGCTGACGGTCGAGGCTTGAGCGGCCGGCACGAGGTCCACGAACGAGGAACCCACGCCCGACGGACCCGCGAAGGCGGCGGCGCCCTCCGGGTTGGCGCGCACGATCCTGAGCGCCGCGTCGAGCACGTAGAGGCCGAGCGGAAGCGTCTCCAGCACCACCTCGACGAAGCGCTTCTGCTCGTCCAGCTCCCGAGTGCGGTTCGCGACCATCTCCTCGAGCTGCTCGGAATACGTGCGGACCGAGCTGAAGAGCCGCGCATGCTCGAGCGCCATCGCCGCCTGGTCCGCGAATGCGGCCACGAGCGACTCTTCCTCCGGCGTGAAATGGTGCACGTCGGTGCGGAGCACGGTCAGCGCGCCGATCGCCTCATTGCCCACCACGAGCGGAGCGGCCAGCATGGAGCGGAGCGGGCTTGCCTCCGCCACCTCCGGGTAGCGGACGCGCGGATCGTGCTGCAGATCGGCGCTCTGCTGCGGCCGGCGCTCCTTCACGGCCATGCCCGTGATACCCTCCCCGATTTGCAGCCGGATCCGGTCCACGATCTCGGGGGCGAGATCGAGGCTCGCCGCCGATGCGAGCTCGCCCGTGGTCGGGTCGAGCGTGAAGAGGCCGCAGGACTGGACGCCGAGCACCTCGCGCGCCTGCTGGAGGATGAGGCGGATGGTCTCGCCGACGTCCAGGCTCTGGTTGACGGCGTGCCCCGCTTCGAGGAGCGCCTGGCGCTCGCGGCCGCGGCGCTGGCTCTCCTCGAAGAGGCGCGCGTTCTGGATGGCGATGCCCGCCTGGTCCGCGAAGCCCTCGAGGAGCGCCTGGTGCCTCCGGCGGAAGAAACCGACCCCCGTCGAGAAGGCCGAGATGACGCCGATCAGCTCGCCGCCCACCCGCATCGGCACGGAGAGCATCGAGCGGATGCCTTCTTTC
Organism: Candidatus Rokuibacteriota bacterium; assembly: GCA_016179165.1. GTDB lineage: Bacteria > Methylomirabilota > Methylomirabilia > Rokubacteriales > CSP1-6 > AR37. The sequence goes on from JACORX010000269.1 coordinate 4,738, forward strand.
TCGTCTACGTCGCGCTGCGCCGAGCGCGGGTCGGTGCGGACGTCATCCACGCGCAGCGCCGCGCCCGACATCGCGGCGCGCCCAATGATCCCCTCGCCCAGGGGCATGGAGAGCCGGCTCCACTCGGGCGTCCTGAAGCCGTGGGCAGCCACGTGCACCACGGCTGTCCGCTCCGCGTTCAGGAGGCCGATGCCGCAGCCGGTGCTGCCGATGAGGTCCGCCACGGATCGGCTGACGGTCTCGAGGAGCGCGCTCAAGTCGAGCCGCGAGGTGATGAGCTGGCTGGTCCGGTTGAGCGCGGCCAGCGCCTCAGCGCGCTCCGCGGTCTCCGCGTGCAGACGCGCATGCTCGATGGCGGAGGCGAGCGGCCTCGCCACCTCGCCCAGCGCCTCGAGGTCGGCGTCCGTGAACGCGCGGGCCTCGCGATGGCCGACGTTGAGCGTGCCGATGACCACGCCCTGGGAGATGAGCGGCGCGAGCATGGCCGAGCGGAGCCCGCGGCGCGACAACAGCTCGCGGCCGGCCGGGGGCACGTCGGGATCGTCGAGGTCGTCCACGCGGCGCGGCGCCCGCTGCTCGAGGACCCGCTGGGCGAGCGTGCCCTCGGGCGGGATCCGCTCCGTTGTGATCTCGGGATCCCCGGCCCGGCTGGTGACAGTCACCACCTGGAGCTCTCCGCGCTCGGTGTCGAGCAGTGTGACCGAGAGCAGGTCGAAGCGGATCAGCCGGCCGAGCGCCCGCGCCACGGCCTCGTAGACCTGCTCGAGCGCGTGCGCGCCGGCGGTGAGCTGGGTCACCTCGTTGATCACTGTCAGTCTGAGCGTGCGCCAGTGCAGCCGCCAGACCTGCTCGAGCGCCAGCCCGAGCTCGAGCGGAAAAGAGGATGGCAGCGCGCCGCCGCGAAACCGGCGCCCCAGGAGCAGGAGCGTGCCCAGGGGATGCGCCGAGGGGCCGAGCGGCGCCCGCAGCAGGAGCGGCCGGCCCGGCCCCTTCCACCCCGGTGGCGGCTTGCGCAGCGTCTCGACGCGCATCCTCCGCGGCGGCGTGGCGTCCCGCCCGTCGAGCCACGCCGCCAGCGCCGAGCCCGTTCGCGCCCCGGCGAGGAGGTCTAACGACGGGCCGGGGGCGCCGGAGAAGGTCAGACGGCCGGCGGAGGCGCCGGTCAGCCTGACGAGGCGCCGGAGCCCGCGGGCGACGCCGCTCTCCGGCGACGAGGCGCGGCCGAGGGCAGCCAGGAGATCGGGGAAGAGACGGCCGATCTTCATCGCGACCCGCTGCTACCTCGCAGCGGGCGCGCCCGTACCGTCGAGCACCTGCCCGCCCGAGATCTTGACGTCAAGCACGAGGCGTCTCGTTGAAGCCGATGACCCGCTCGCACCAGGCCGCTGCGGCCAGCAGCCGCGCCTCGCACCACGGCGCTCCGCTCAGCTGGACGGCAAACGGCAGCCCGTGGGGCGCGAGCCCGGTGGGCAGCGAGATCGACGGCATGCCGGCAAAGCTCCACGGCGCGCAGTAGTACGGATCGCCCGTGGACTCGAGCCCCTTCGGCGCGGGCCCGGCCGCCGTCGGCGAGACGAGCGCGTCGTACCGCGCGGCGACTGCGCCCATGTCGCCGCGGAATACACGCCGGTGGGTTTGGGCGGCGATGTAGTCCACGGCGGCGATCCGGTGGCCGGCCTTGACGGCCTCGCCGATGTGCTTCGGGTACTCGGCCGAATGCCGCGCGTAGAGGTCGCGGTGGAAGGCGGCCGCCTCGGCGCGCGAGACGGTATCTCCCGCCCCGTGAAGGCCTTCGAACGATGCCGCGAGCGGCGCCTCCTCGACCTGCGCACCTGCCGCCCGGAGCGTCTCGAGAATCGCGTCGATGTGCGCCGCGTTGGCGGGCTCGGCGCGCTCGATCAGCGGCCGCAGCACCCCGATCCGCGGAGCCGCCGGCGCCGCCAGCGCGGCGAGGTAGTCCTCCACGGGCATCGCCGCCGAGAGAGGGTCCGCGGGATCGTGACCGGCCATGACCGTGAGCGCCAGCGCCGCGTCCTCGACGGAGCGGCAGAGCACGCCCACGTGGTCCAGGCTCCAGGCCAGCGGCGTCACGCCCACCGCGCTGATGCGCCCGTGAGTCGGCTTGAAGCCGACCGCGCCGCAGTAGGCGGCCGGGCGCAGCACCGAGCCGACGGTCTGCGTGCCGAGCGCCAGCGGCACCATGCGCGAGCCGACCGCCGCGCCCGAGCCGCTCGACGAGCCGCCCGGCGTATGGCCGGGATTCCACGGGTTGCACGTCGCCGTCGGGTCTCGGAGCGCGAACGGCGTCGTCGTGACCTTGCCCAGGATGACGGCTCCCGCTGCCCGCAATCTCGCCACCGAGGCCGCGTCCACGGTCGGACGGCGGTGCCCCCAGGGCCCCACCCCGGACGTGGTCACGAGCCCGGCGGCGTCGTAGATGTCCTTGAGGGCGACAGGCACGCCGTGGAGCGGCCCCATGAAGCGCCCCTCGCGCGCCTCGATGTCCCGCTGGACGGCGACGCGGGAGGCGGCATCGCGGTCGAGGTGCACCCAGACCTTGAGGACGGGCTCGACCGCGTCAATTCGCTTGAGACAGGAGGCCAATAGGTTGGAAGGCGACAGCGCGCCAGCCCGGATGCGCCTCGCGGCCTCGGCTGCGGTGACGTCGTGGAGATCGGCCATCGGAGTCCCCCGGGAAGACTACTGAAGCGCGTCGAGCACTTCCGCGACAACCTCGAAGCGGCCGAACGAGGGCATGAGATACACGCCGGCATAGCGACCGCGGATCTGGCGGACCAGCGCCTGGGCCGTCTCGATCCCCACGCGCAGGCCGCGGTCGCCCGCGTCCTTCATGCGTCCGCGCACGGCGTCGGGGACGGTGATGCCGGGCACCTCGTTGTGGAGGAACTCGGCGTGGCGGGACGAGTGCAGCGGCAGGACGCCGACGACGATGGGGATGGGCGAACGCGTCCGCTGGAAGAAGCGCTCCAGCACCTCGAGGTCGTAGACCGGCTGGGTCTGGCACCAGCGCGCGCCCGCCTCCGCCTTGGCGAGGAGGCGCTCCATCTCGCGCCCGGGATCGGCCGCCGCGGGGTCGAGCGCAGCGCCCACGCAGAAAGCCGTCGGCTCGCCGACGGAGTTGCCGGTGGCGTCGCGCCCTTCGTTCATGCCCTTCAAAATGCGGATGAGCCCTATGGCGTCCACGTCGAACACGGCGGTGGCATCGACGTAGTCGCCCGTCCGCGGCGGGTCGCCCGTCATCGCGAGGATGTTGCGGATGTCCAACGCGTGGGCGCCGAGCACGTCGGCCTGGATACCCATGAGGTTCCGGTCGCGACAGGTGAAGTGCATGTTGATGTCGAGCCCCGTCGCCTCGCGGACCAGGATGGCCGTGGGCAGCACCGACATGCGCACCCGCCCGAGCGAGCCGTCGTTGATGTCCACGATCTCGACGCCCCGCTCCTTGAGAAGCTTGGCGCCCTGGACGAGCTTCTCAATGTTGTGACCCCGCGGAGGGTCTAGTTCAACGGTGACCAGGAACTCGCGCGCCGCGAGCTTGCGCTGGAGCAATGTCGGCGCCGCGGTCGTCGGCAGCGTCGGCGCCGGGCTCGCCTCGACGCGCGCGCGCCGCGGCTCGGCCGCCTTCCCGGCGCCGGAGCGCGGCACGTGACGGTCCACCACCTCGCGCATGGCACGGATGTGGTCGGCCGTGGTGCCGCAGCAGCCGCCCACGAGCCGAGCGCCCGCCCCGATCATCCGCGCCGCGTACTCGGCCATGTATGCCGGCGACGAGATGTAAACGAGGCGCTCTCCCACGCGGCTCGGCAGACCGGCGTTCGGCTGGATGATCACCGGCAGGCCGCCGGCTTCGGGCAGCATCTGCTCCAGGACGTCGTAGAGCGTGCTCGAGCCCACGGAGCAGTTGGCGCCGAGCCCCTGGATGGGCAGCGCGCGAAGGGTCCTCGCCACCTCGACCGGCGTGTGGCCAAGGAAGGTCACGTGGTCCTGGGTGAAGGCGACCGAGGCGATGACCGGCAGATCGGTGATCGCGCGGATCGCCTCCACGGCCAGCCGCAGCTCGACGAGATCCGAGAAGGTCTCGACGACAAAGGCGTCCACCCCGCCTTCGAGCAGCCCCTCGGCCTGATCGAGGAATGCCGCGCGCGCCTCCTCGTGCGTGACCGACCCGAGCGGGGCCAGGTACTTGCCGAGCGGACCCATCGAACCCAGCACGAAGACGTCTCTCCCCATGGTCTCGCGCACGTCGCGCGCGAGCTTGGCGCCGCGGAGGTTGATCTCGCGCACGGCCGCGGACAGGCCGTGCACCCCGAGCTTGAAGCGGTTGGCGCCGAACGTGTTCGTCTCGATCCAGTCGGAGCCGGCCTGGATGTACTCGGCGTGGATGCCTTGGACGATCTTCGGCTCGTTGACGTTGAGCACGTCGAAGCAGGCGTCGAGCGGCACGCCGCGGGCGTAGAGCATGGTACCCATGGCGCCGTCGCCCAGAAGCGGCCGCTCGCGGAAGCGCTCGAGGAAGGGCGCGGGCATCAGACCACCTGCCGCCGGCGCTCGGCGAGCGCCGCGGCCACCCGCACCGCGACCTGGTCGGGGTTGAGTCCCGTCGTGTCCACCGTGAGGTCGGCCTTCGAATAGAAAGGCTTGCGCGTCTCGTAGAGCGCCTCGGCCTGCTCGCGCGTCCTACCGCTGAGCATCGGGCGGTCACCACCGCGAAGCGCGCGCTCGTAAAGGGCGCCGAAATCGCCCGAGAGCCACACCACTGTGCCGATGGCGCGCAGGGCGTCCAGCCGACCCTCGCGGCAGGGCAGCCCGCCTCCCGTGGCGATGACGTCGCCCCGCTTCAGCGCAAGGAGCCGCACCGCCTGGTCCTCGAGCGCGCGGAAATGCGCCTCGCCCTTCTCGGCGAAGATCTCCGGGATGGGCTGGCCCTCCGTCGCGGTGATCATCTCGTCCGTCTCGACGAAGCAGCGCCCGAGGCGCGCGGCCAGGATGCGTCCGACCGACGACTTGCCGGCCCCCATGAAGCCCACCAGGATCACGCTGTCCGCCATCTCACCGGCCATCCTATCACCAGGAGACGGCCGAACCCTACCGGCGCACCGTAGCGGCGGCGGGGGCGCGGCGATAGACGCAGTCGGGCATCCAGCAGCGGCGGCACTGGGTGAAGTAGTGGTCCACACGCGCCTCAGGCCCGACGCCGACCAGGAACGAGATGCTCTTGCCCGGGGTCATCACGCAGGAGTCGTTCAGCGCGACGCCGATCGGGTCGCCGGGGGAGAGACGGAAGAGCGAGGCCTGCTCTGCGGTGTCCCAGCCGGCGTAGCCAGGGCTGATCCGGTTGGTGGCCTTGACACCCGCCGCGATCGCCGCCTGGCAGAGAACATCATTGGCGTACTCAGCGAGGCTCTCCACGGCGGCCGATCCGACGCTGTCGAGCATCACCGCCAGCGGCAGCTCGCGCCTGTCCCACAGCTCGCGCACCCGCCCCTCGATGGCGGAGCCTACGGTGCAGACACCCGCGCCGACCTGCTCCAACGGGCCCCACAGCCTGCCGATCTCGGGGATCCTGAGCCGCTCGCGGCCGACTTCGATCAGGTCCGGCCCCTGCCCGGTCACCGGCGCCGCGCGGTACACCACCCGCGGCTCCATCAGCGACTCACCGAGCGCCAGCGCCTCGTCGAAGAGCGACAGCACGGCGGCGTCCGGGATATCGATGCCCTTCTTATAGCCCTGGAAGCGCAGGACCTGGTCGCGGTCCACGCGCAGCGGGACATCCTCGAGGACGGCGGAGAGCGGCGAGCGGACGTCGAGCGCCGCGCTCACTTGCTGCGGCGGGAGCGCGCGACCTCGGCGATGAGACGGATGTGGCCGGGATTCGAGCCGCAGCAGGCGCCGACGATATTGCAGCCGGCGTCCAGCAGCGCCGGGTAATCCTTTGCCATGGCCTCCGGCCCGAGCTCGTAGGTCGTGGTGTCGCCCTTGGTGATGGGGAGCCCGGCGTTGGGGTACGCGATGAGCGGCGCGTCGGTGACGGCCCGCATCTCGCGGATGATCACGATCGCGCGGTCGGGGCCCCGCCCGCAGTTCATCCCGACGATATCGGCGCCCGCGCCGAGCAGGCTCTTCGCCACGTCGGCAGGGCTCTCGCCCCACATGGTCCGGTCCCGGTCGTGCATC
>JACORX010000281.1 GCA_016179165.1 Candidatus Rokuibacteriota bacterium
GACCACCTCGGCATCCGGGAGTTCCTGGTCATGGGCTTCTGCATCGGCGGGCCGATGATCCACAACCTCATCAGGCGCGCTCCGGAGCGCGTCGTCGCGGCCGCGATGATGCAGCCGAGCGGCTACCGGCCCGAGATACCGGACCTCTTCTACCAGAACAACATCAAGGGCTGGGGGCCGCAGCTCTGCGAGAAGCGCCCCGACGTCACGATGGCCATGGTCCACGACTTCCTCACCAGCATGTACACGAACCGCGCCGACTTCGTGTTCACCGTGGCGCGCGATTTCGTGCGCTCGTACGAGACGCCGCTGCTGATCGCGCCCGACGACGTGCCGGCGCACCCGTACAAGGTCGCGATGGAGGTGGCCAGCCTCGCCCGGAACGCCGAGGTCACCATCTACCCCTGGAAGGATTCGCAGGAGCACATCGACGAGGTCGTGGAGCACGCGCGGCGCTTCCTCAAGGCGCACGAACCCGTCACAGGCGGACGTTAAACGAGGAGCAGGGCGAGGAACTGCCCGTCCAGGCTCGAAATGCTGCGCGATGTCTCGTCAATCGCTAACGCTGAAGATGGTATTCTTCAGGGTGGCCCCGCCGTGCTAGCACAGATTCTGACGAGCCACCGCAAGCCACATATGGTGCGCATAGGAACGACTAACGCCACCTTCGCTGGGGCAGCGGGTGTCCGACCCGGTCCGGGCTTCCCCGTAAACCCTGCGGTGGACCCGCAACGGCTGCTTCGACGTGCTCGCCGCCCAGCGCGAGAGCGGCCACCGGGGGTCGCCGCCGCACACCATGCGCGGGTCACGGTCCTTGCGCCACCGCCGGCGGCGCGTGCGTCGCGATGTAGCTCTGGTAGCGGTAGAAGGCTTCTTTCGGGGAGAGGTCGCTCCGCAGGATTCCCCACTGCTGCGGGAACCTCGCGTCATCGATGATCTCGTAGAAGAAGATCTTGTCCAGCCAGCCGAGCGCGTCCACCCCCTTGAGCACCTGGACGTAGTTCTTGGCCTGCTGCTCTTCCGACACCTCGTCGGTGCGCCAGCCCGTTTCCGTCAGCCACAGCGGCTTGTCCGCCGTACCCGTAAGCTCCATGATCCCGCGCGGCGTCGAGGACTCCCGGAGCGCCACCCCGGCGCCCATCTTGCGCAGGACCTGCCAGCCGGTGTCGTCGTAGGCGTGGTGGGTGACGATGTCGATCACGTCGCCCGCCTCGGTGAGCACCGTGTAGAGCCACATCTTCCAGTCGGCCGATTCGAGGTGGGCCAGCTCCGGCCCCAGCACGAAGGAGGTGGGATCCGCATCCCGCGCCGCTTGGGCGCCGAGGCGCAGGACGTCCTGGATGTACTGCTCCCGGGATCCTGAGTAGAACTGCGGGTGGTTGGGCTCGTTCCACATTCCCCAGTGCTTGACGGCACCCTTGTAGCGCGACACGGTGTCGAAGACGAACTGGTACCAATCGGCGGCGTCGGCGGGGGGCACGTTGGTGCCCTGCCCGCCGTTGGCCCAGCCCGGCGTGTAGGCGAGCGTGGCGAAGACGTTGAGGCCGCGGGCGCTGGCACCGTCCACCACGGCGTCGGTGACGCTCCAGTCGTAGACGTCGCGGCTCGGCTCCATGAGGAACCAGTTAAAATCCACGCGGATCCAGGCGATCCCGGCCTCCGTCACGCGGTCCAGCACGGGGCCTGAAGCGAGATGGACGTTGATCCCGTAGGGGAGCGCGGGATCGGCGCCGTGCGCCGGGGTTCTCGGGGCCGCGACCGTCACCCCGACGAGGACGAGGAACACGAGCACCCGCGCCCTACGCGCCGTCGCGTGGATCGCGGCATGGCACCGCTGTTGTGCACAGGCCCTACTGTCCATGAACTGTCCCTCCGCGGCCGCTCCCGGGCCCCCTGTCGCTGATGGAGTGCTTCCTACCTCAATGTAGCCGCGCGCGCTTCCCTTCACCGACCACCCGCCGGTAGCCCCGCGTGGCGAGCCGCCGGGCAACCGCCAGCCTGGCCGGCCGGTTGGGATAGGCGCCCAGGCGAACCCGGTAGAACGTCTCAGGGTCCACCGCGACCTCGAAGAGCATGGCGTCGACCCCGTCGCGCTCCACGGCGGCCCGGAGCGTCTCGGCGCGAGCGCGGGTGGTGAAGGCCCCGGCCTGGACGGCGAATGGGGCGGCCGGGAATGCGGCGGCCGCAGACGCGGCGGGAGGCTTGTCGGAAGCCCCGGGCAGAGCCAGGATCCGAAGCCGCACGGGGATCACGCCCGGCCCGACGGCTCCCACCACCCGCGCGGCTCCGTAGGAGAGGTCCAGGATGCGGCCGTCGATGAAAGGCCCGCGGTCGTTGACCCGCACCTCCACGGCCTGGCCGGTGTCGATGCTGGTGACCATGAGGCGCGTGCCGAGCGGGAGGGTGCGGTGGGCGGCGGTGAGGTTGTTCATGTCGTACACCTCCCCGCTCGCGGTCTGCCGGCCGTGATGCGGATGGCCATACCAGGACGCATAGCCGGTTGCCTCGGCCTCCACCCGGGCCGGGACCGGGGGCGCGACCACGAGGGGCCGGGCGCAGGCGCTGAGCCCGAGCAGCGCGGTGGTGAAGCCAAGCGGGACTAGCCAGCGCAGACGCATCACTAACCATGGTGCCATCCCAGGCGCCTGCCACCAAATATTGTGGAGGGTCCCAGGCCGGCCCGTTGCCCGGGCAGGTCGGTGAGGGCAACCGCGGGCGGACTATGCCCGTGGCACGATCTCGAGCAAGATGGCTTCCGGATCGGCGCCCCATCGCCAGGGTAGCCCGACACTCCCCAACCCCCGCGACACCACGAGGAGCGAAGAGTTGAAGGCATACACCCCCTCGTCGAGGCAGAACCGGCTGTGGCGAATGATCGGCGGCCCGCCAGGAAAGCGAATCTGACCGCCATGCGTGTGGCCGGACAGGGTGAGCGGCACTCCGCGGGCTTCGGCCTCGTAGAAGTGATCCGGATTGTGCGCCAGGAGCAGATGGGGTGCGCCCTCCCGGGACAGGAGACGCGGCCAATCCGGCTTGCCGAAAATCAGATCATCGATGGCGCCGAGAACGAACTGCCCACGACCATGCGCGAGCGCCACGGTGGCATTGTTCAACGTGGCAATGCCCACTGAACGGAGACCGCTCCGGATCTCTTCCGGATCCCCGCCGAAATAGTCGTGATTGCCGTGGCCATACCACGCGCCCAGGGGTGCCCGCGCCAGAGGCGCCAAGGCACCGAGAAACGGGCCCACCTCGCTCGAATGCCCCGTCACGATGTCCCCCGCTATTGCGACCAGGTCGGGCTCGAGGGCCATCAACGACAGGATGATGTCCGCCAGCGTCTGCGGCTTGAGAAAAATGCCCGTGTGGATATCCGAGATGAGCAGGACCCGAAGCGGATCGAGTTCCCTCGGCCATCCGCCCGGCGAGACGGACGCCTCGGTCAGAACGAAGCGCCGCTCGAGCAGCCGGCTATAGGGATTCCACACCTGGCTCAAGTGAGGATAGAGGAAGCGGGACACGATGATGTCCAGATTGCGCTCGAAGATCTTGACCAGGCCCTCTTGGGGATTGATCCAGCGGCGCTCCGTGCCGGTCATGAGGCGCGCGGGCCCGAGCCGTCGCGTACGGCGAATCCTCGACGTCATCGTTCCTAGGGGGGCCATGGGTTCGGTGAGTGAGTGGATATCAGGTTCGCGGCAGCTCTCGGTGGGCCCACATGCGGAGAGTATAGCCGCGCGGGACCTTGACAGGACGTCGCGTGGGCCATCTGTGACGATCTTTTCTGTGCCAAGGCGACCCCGGGCGAAGACCTTGAGGTGAGGCGGGCCATGACTGACAATGGCTCTCATGTCACCAGCGCTCGAGCGGCGCCGGCTCTACCGCAGGGCAAGCCCGCCGCGAGAGGGGCAATTCCAAAGGAGATCTCCATGGGCACACGCATTGGCATCATCGGGGTCGGGGCGATCGGCAGCATCGTGGGCGGGCTTCTCACCAAGGCCGGCCATGACGTCACGCTGATCGACCAGTGGCCCGACCACGTCCAGGCCATGAAGAGCGTCGGGCTCCGACTGTCCGGCACCTGTGGCGAGCACCTCATCCCCGTGCGGGCGCTGCAGATCCACGAGCTTCAGTCCGTGGCCGAGCCCTTCGACGCCGTCTTCATCTCCGTGAAGTCCTACGA
>JACORX010000282.1 GCA_016179165.1 Candidatus Rokuibacteriota bacterium
CTCGAGCTCCGCCTCGGCATTGAGCTTCCGGGCCTCGGCGAGCGCGATCTCGAGCTTGGGGTCCGCGACGCTCTCGACCACCTTCTTGCGCGCGAAGACCCTGAGCTCGCCCGTGTGGCGGTCGAGCTCCATCCGCGTGTTGTCGGCGACGCCCATGGTCTTCTTGGACGCCGACAGGAGGGCGGACTCCAGCGCCTCGAAGAGGATCTCTTTGTCGATCCCCTTCTCCGTCGCCAATTGCCCGATGACGTAGATCAGTTCTTTGTTCATCGTGTTGCTGCGTGTTCCTGCCCGCTCACTTGCGCCTAAAAGGCGGGTCGAGACGCGCCTTCGTCAGCTGCGCCCGCGGAACTTCGGCGGTCTCCCCGTCCGGCCCCGCGATGGCCAGCCGCTCGGGCCCGGCCGCTACCAGCCGCCCAGCAAACTCCAGGCGCCCGTCCACCGGCTCGCGCACCCAGCACCGCACGTCCTTGCCTAACGCCCAGGTGAACTCGCGGTCCGTCCTGAGCTCGCGGTCGAGCCCCGGAGAGGACACCTCCAGGTCGTAGCTCTCCGGAATCAGCCCGGATACGTCGAGCACGTCACCCGCCTCGTGGCTCAGCCGCTGGCAGTCGACGATCCCCGCCCCGCCCGGCTTGTCCACGAAAAATCGCAGAACCCAGCGCCGCCCCTCCCGGCGCCATTGAAGATCCACCAGCCGGAGCGCGTGGGCCTCCAGAACCGGGGAGACGACGGCCTCGACCTTGGCCAGGAACGCCTGCCCGTCACCCGCCCGACGGTCCATCTCCGTACACCCCCTGCCCCGTAGAGAACAAAAAAGTGGGCAACGCCCACTTTTGTCAAAACTTTAGCACATGTAGCCACCACCCGCAAGACTCACCGAGCGGCATGGCGTGCTCCAGGGACTCGGAGACGCGCAGGGGTGCCTCAAGCCATGGCGAGCCGTTTCGCGATGTCGCGGACGGCGTCAAGGACCCGGTGACTGGGCACTTTCCGGTCCGCCCGCGTCGCCCGCTCGCGGATCTCGACCACGCCCTCCTTGGCCAGCGCGTTCCCGACCGTGATCCGGATCGGCACGCCAAGCAGGTCGGCGTCCTTGAACTTGACGCCCGCGCGCTCGTCGCGGTCGTCCATCAGGACGTCGAAGCCGGCTCCCGCCAGCCCTCGCTCAATCTCCTCGGCGGCCGCCATCTGGGCGGCATCCTTCACCGCGATAGGGACGAGGTGCACTTGGAATGGCGCGATGGCCCACGGCCAGATGATCCCATCGGCATCGTGGTGCTGCTCAACGGCGGCGGCCGCGATCCTCGCGGGGCCGATGCCGTAGGAACCCATCACGATCGGCTTCTGCTGCCCCTGCTCGTCGAGATACATGGCGTTGAGCGGCTCCGAGAACTTCGTGCCGAGCTTGAAGATGTTGCCTACCTCGATGACGCGCTCGACCGCGAGCGGCTTGCCGCACATGGGGCAGCCTTCGCCCACCAGGGCGACCTGGAGGTCGGCCCAGTCGCAGGCGAAATCCTTCCCCGGTGTGACCCCGACCAGGTGGTAGCCGTCACGGCCGGCGCCCACGACGTAGGCTCCGCTCCTGAGCGACTCGTCCGCCACGATGCGGGCGACACCTTTGGCTCCCACGGGCCCGACGGAACCCACGGAGACGCCGAGGTGCTTGAGGACCTCCTCCGGGTGGGCAGCGCGCGCCTCCGCTCGGAGCGCACGGGTCAGCTTCCGCTCGTGCAGGTTGTGGTCACCGCGCACGAGAACCAGCACCACCTGCTCACCGGCCATGAAGACGAGCGACTTGATGGTGCAGGCGGGATCCACTTTCAGCTGGGCCGCCACCTCGGCGATGGTCCGGGCCCCTGGTGTCGCGACTTCGCGGCGCCCTGCCTCTGGAAGCCCCGCCGGCACGGGCACAGCACGCGCGAGCTCGACGTTGGCGCCATAACCGCAGCCGGCGCACAGGGCGACGTCGTCCTCGCCTGCGTCCGACGGCGCCATGAACTCCTCGGAGCCCGAGCCTCCCATCATGCCGGGATCCGAGTTGACGATGACGTAGCGGAGGCCACTACGGTCGAAGATCTTGCAGTAGGCCTGCCTGTGGGCGCTGTAGGAGACGTCGAGCGCTGCCGTGTCGGGGTCGAGGGTGTAGGAGTCCTTCATCAGGAACTCCCGCGTGCGGAGCACGCCGGAGCGCGGCCGCGCCTCGTCGCGCTCTTTGGTCTGGATCTGGTACCAAATCTGCGGCAGCTCGCGGTAGGAGCGGATCTCGCGGGCGGCGAGCCAGGCCACGACCTCCTCGTGGGTCATGCCGAGGCACATGTCGCGCTGGTTGCGGTCCTTGAGCCGGAACATCTCCCCGCCGATCGCGTCCCAGCGTCCCGACTGGCGCCAGATCTCCGCCGGGTGCAGCACCGGCATCGTGATCTCCTGCCCCCCGATCGCGTCCATCTCCGCGCGGATGATCGCGTTGACCTTGTCGATGACGCGCTGTCCCACCGGCAGGTATACGTAGATCCCCGCGGCCAGTTGGCGGACGAGCCCCGCCCGGACCATGAGCTTGTGGCTGATCGCCTCGGCGTCGGCAGGGTCCTCCCGCAACGTCGGGATGAGCGAGCGGGTCCAGCGCATGGACTAGGGCGCCGCCCTGACCTTGTTGGCCCCGGGCACGCCTGGGTCGTAGATCAGCCGCTGGACAGGCTTCCCGCCCAGTATGTGGGAATTGAGAATCTCCCGGAGGTCGGACTCCTTGACGCCCGCGTACCAGACGTTGTCCGGGTAGACGACGATCATCGGGCCGTGGCCGCACTGCGAGAAGCAGCCGGCCTTGTTCACGCGCACCTCGGCGTCCTTGCCCGCAGTCGAGGCGCCGGTACGGAGCGTTTTGACGTACTTCTCGACGTCACCTTGCTGGGGGCAGGTATCGCCGGAGGTGCATACGAACACATGGCAGCGGTATTGGCCCATGAGCGCGCGCCGGTTAGCGGAAGAAGCGGCTGAAGACGTCGAGCCGCGAGAGATCGTTGTACACGGCGTAGACCATCAGCATCATCAGGAGCACGAAGCCGACCTGCTGGGCGATCTCGCGCTTGCGCAGCGAGATCGGCCGTCCGAGGACCGCCTCGCAGGCAAAGAAGAGCAGGTGGCCGCCGTCGAGCATGGGCACGGGCAAGAGGTTCAGCACGGCAAGGTTGACGCTGATCAGCGCGGTGAACAGCGTGAGGTAGTTGATCCCCTGCCGGGCCTGCTCGCCTGCCGCGGCGGCGATCTGGATCGGGCCCCCGATATTCGACGGCGCCAGCTGCACGGTCACGAGCTTGTACATGCCCTTGACCGTCAGGTACGTCCACTCCCAGGTCTTCAGCGTGCCTTCCCAGAGCGCGGTTGCCGGATTGGAGCGGACGAACACGACACCGGCGCCCGGCGCCGTCGAGTGGCTGACGCCGATCCGCCCCTTGCCCTCGGGCCCGGTCGGCGCCGGCGTCACGGACAGTGCCAGCGTCTGCTCCCCGCGCTTGATCCCGAGGTCGGTCGGCTGCCCCGCGCGCCCGCTGATCGCGTCGGCAAAATCGTCCCACGAGCCGACGGGCCTGCCCTCGAGAGAGACGACGAGGTCGCCGGCTTTGAGCCCGGCCTTCGCGGCCGGCCCGCCCGACACCACGTCCCCTATCTTGGCCTGGTCTGACACCGATTGCCGGGCACCGAGGTCCCAGTAGTCCTGCTCGTCGCCGAAGATGTCGCGCCCCGCCACCCGCTTCGGCGTCACCGCGAGCGTCCGCTCCCCGCCCGGACCGGCGACCTTCAGATCGAGCGTGCGGCCGCGCCCGTCCTGCACCAGCGACTGCACCTCGTCCCAGTATTGGACGGCGCGGCCGTCGACGGCCAGGATCTTGTCGCCGGCCATGATCCCGACCTGCGCCGCCGCGCTGCCCTCGGCCACGCGACCGACGACGGCCGGCACCACGGGCTTGCCCCAGACCATGAAGGCGAGCGCCGTCAGCACCACGGCGAGGACGAAGTTCATCCCGGGACCCGCGAACACGATCAGAAAGCGCACCCACACGGGCTTGAGGTTGAATGCGCGCGCGGGGTCCATCGCCCCGGTCTTGCCGCCTTCAAGCGGGTTCTCGTCGTCGCCCATCATCTTGACGTAGCCGCCCATCGGGATGGCCGAGAGACAGTACTCCGTCTCCTTGCCCTTGAACCGCCACAACACGGGACCGAAGCCGATGGAGAAGCGCTCCACGCCCACGCCGGACATGCGCGCCACGATGAAGTGGCCCCACTCGTGGATGAGGATCAGGATGCCCAGCACCGCGACGAAGGCCACGATGGTCATCACCGGCCCGCCCTCCCGGACACTGCCGCCGCTACGCCGCGGGTGAAGCCTGGTAGCCGCTCCTCGACGAAGCGGCGAGTCTCGGCGTCGATGTCCACGCATGTCTCGATGCTGTCGAGCGCGCGCCCGGGCACCCGATCGAGCGCCAGGGCGATGATCTCGGCGATCTGCGTGTAGCGGATCCTTCCTGCGAGGAAGGCGCCGACGGCGATCTCGTTCGCCGCGTTTAGGACCGCCGGAGCGCAGCCGGCCGCAGCCAGGGCCTGGAGGCAGAGCGCCAGGCACGGGAAGCGCTCGACGTCCGGCTCCTCGAACGTGAGCGAGCCGACCTTCGTCAGGTCGAGCCGCTCACCCGGCCACGGCAGACGATTGGGATAGTTGAGCGCGTACAGGATCGGGATGCCCATGTCGGCCACGCCCAGCTGGGCGATGACCGAGCCGTCCACGTATTCGACCATGGAGTGGATGATGGACTGGGGGTGCACTACCACCTGCACCTGCTCCGCAGGCAGGCCGAAGAGCCAGCGGGCTTCGATGACCTCGAGCCCCTTGTTCATGAGCGTGGCCGAATCCACCGTGATCTTGGCCCCCATTTTCCACGTGGGATGATTGAGCGCGTCCTCGACGGTGACCGACGCCATGTCGGCCTTCGACATCCGGCGGAACGGTCCGCCCGAGGCTGTGAGGAGGATGCGATGGACCTGGCTCCGCTGCTGCCCCTCGATGCACTGGAAGATGGCGCTGTGCTCGGAGTCGACCGGCAGGAGCGGCGCCTTGTGCCGTCTCGCGGCGGCCGTCATCAGGCTGCCGGCCATGACGAGCGGCTCCTTGTTCGCGATGGCCACGGCCTTGCCGGTCTCGATGGCGGCCATGGTGGGCAAGAGCCCGGCAGCGCCGACGATTGCCGAGAGGACGACGTCGGCTGGGACGTCGCGCGCCAGGGCGACGAGCCCGCTCGCGCCGCCCAGGATCTCCGGGCGCGGATGCCCGAGAGCCCGGGCCAGGACGTCTACGGCGCGCTCGTCGGCGAGCGCGACAACACGCGGTCGGTGGATCCGGCACAACTCCGCCACGTGGTCAGGGTTCGTGCCACGCGCGGCCAAGCCCTCGACGCGGAACTGACCGGGGAAGCGCCCGATCAGCTCCAGCGCGCGCCGGCCCACCGAGCCCGTCGCGCCCAGCACCGTCAACCGTTTCATGCGCTCCATGCCCTTCCGAACGTCGCATAGTAGAACAGCACCGGCGCGTTGAAGAGGAAACCGTCGATGCGGTCGAGAATGCCGCCGTGCCCGGGGATGACATGCCCAGTGTCCTTGGTGCCCACGCTCCGCTTCAGCGCTGACTCGACTAGATCGCCCGCCTGTCCCAGCACACCCAGCAGGACGCCGACGGCGAGGGCGTCGCGCAGCCGCAGGCCCGGGAAGAGCCACCCGCCGGCGGTCAGCGCCGCGAGTAGCGAGGCCGCGAGCTGTGCTGTGGCGCCCTCGACCGTCTTGCCCGGGCTGATACCGGGAGCGAACTTGTGGCGGCCGAGCAGCGAGCCGACGGTATAGGCGGCCGTCTCCCCAACGCACGTCACCCAGACCAGCAGCAGGACCCAGTGGACGCCGTCGGGCAGCGCGCGGAGCGAGATCGCATGGCCGAGGAGCCAATTGACGTAGCAGACGCCGAGGAGCGTGACCGCCACGCGCTGCCAGCGGGCGGGGCCGGCGGCGCCCCTGTCAAGGCTGGCGGCCAGGAGCCCCAGGACCACGATCGCGAAAGCCGCGCCTACGCGGTCGGGACGCACGAAGGCGAGCGTGACGAGCCCGCCCCAGAGAAGCCCAGCCTCGCGGAGGACCGGCACACCCGCGCGATGGAACATGCGCGTGAACTCCCAGTTCGCGAGCATGCCGACGCCGACGATCATCAGCGTGAAGAGCCAGGCAGGCCCGCCGATCAGGATCCAGACAAAGATCGGGACGAGAACGATGGTACTGAGGACGCGCTTGCCCAACTCGGTCATGCGCGAGGGCGTGGGTGCGTCCACAGGCGCCTGCAGCGGCATGTCCCGGGCTTCGGACATCACACGCGCCCGAAGCGCCGGTCCCGCTGCTGGAAGTCCGCCACCGCGAGGTAGAGGTCGCGCGGTCCGAAGTCGGGCCAGCGCGTGGGCGTCACCCACAGCTCGGTATAGGCGACCTGCCAGAGCAGGAAGTTTGACAGCCGCATCTCGCCGCTCGTGCGGATCAAGAGATCGGGATCGGGGACGCCGTCGGTGTAGAGCGCGCGGCCGATCCGCACCTCGTCGATCTCCTCGGGTTCGACCCGCCCGTCCCGGACATCTTTGGCGAGTTGCCTAAAGGCGTCCACGATCTCGTCGCGCGCGCCGTAGTTGAACGCCATCACAAGCGTCAACCCGCCGTTGGCCGCCGTCGCATCTACCACGTGGCCGATGCGCCGCTGGACCTCGGGCGGGACGCCATTCGGACGGCCGATGACACGAAAGCGGACGTTGCGCGCCATGAGCTCCGGCAACTCCCGGTCGATCGATCGCTCGAGCAGGCTCATCAGCGTCGAGACCTCGTGGCGCGGCCGGTTCCAGTTCTCCGAGGAGAAGGCATAGAGCGTCAGGTACTCGATGCCGACCTCGCCCGCAGCCCGGACGGTGTTGCGAACCGCCTTGACACCCTCGCTGTGCCCGGCCACCCGGGGCAGGCCGCGCGAGGTCGCCCAGCGGCCGTTGCCGTCCATGATGATGGCGACGTGGCGTGGCAGCGGACGCGTGAGAATGCGATCGCGCAGCTCGCGCTCTCCGAGCGTCGTCAACTCCACCGCCGCGGCATCGGTCCCAGCTTTGAGCGCCATATCACGCCATCTTACGTGACGGCGGGGGTAAATTCTACGCAAATCGCCGCGGCACAAGGCAAAAGCTGGGGTACGGAAGAGTCTAAATCGCCAGGATTTCCTGCTCCTTCTTCTTCGCCAGCTCATCCACCTTGGCGATGAACTTGTCCGTCGCCTTCTGGATGGACTCGTGTCCGCGGCGCTCGTCATCCTGCGAGACGTACTTGTCCTTGGCCATGACCTTGAGCTTCTCGTTGGCCTCGCGGCGGACATTGCGGATCGCCACGCGGGCATCCTCCGCGTACTTGCCCACCGTCTTCGCCAGCTGCTTGCGGCGCTCCTCGGTGAGCGTCGGCATGGTCAGGCGCAGGACCTTGCCGTCGGACGACGGCGTGATGCCGAGGTCCGACTTATGGATGGCCTTCTCGATATTCCCTATCTGGGAAGCGTCCCACGGCTGGATGACGAGCGTTTTGGGATCCGGCACCGACAGCGAGGCCAGCTGGTTGAGCGGCGTCACGTTGCCGTAGGCCTCGACCCGAAGGTTGTCGAGCAGCGCCGTGTTGGCGCGGCCCGTGCGCACCCCGGAGAACTCGCGCGCGAGAAGATCGACGGCCGCCTGCATCCGCGTTTCGAGATCCTTGACGACACCTAGCATGGCTCTACCCCTTGGGCGGTGTGGCGTCGTTGGTCACGACGGAGCCCACCGCCTCGCCGGCGACGATGCGCCGGATGTTGCCCCGCCTAGTCAGGTCGAAGACCACAATGGGCAGCTTGTTGTCCATACAGAGCGAGATGGCCGTGGTGTCCATCACCCCGAGGCCCCGGTTGAGCGCCTCGATGTACCCCACGCGCTCCAGCTTGACGGCCTTCGGGTCCTTGGCCGGGTCGGAGGTGTAGATACCGTCTACCTTGGAGGCCTTTAGAAGCGCCTCGGCTCCGATCTCGACCGCGCGCAGGGCGCCCGCGGTGTCCGTCGTGAAGAACGGGTTGCCCGTGCCCGCGGCGAAGACCACCACGCGTCCCTTCTCGAGGTGGCGGATGGCGCGCCGGCGAATGTACGGCTCGGACACCGCGCGCATCTCGATGGCGGAGAGCACGCGCGTCGGCACACCCGCCTTCTCGACAGCGTCCTGGAGCGCCAGCGCGTTGATGACGGTGGCGAGCATGCCCATGTAGTCGCCGGTAGCGCGATCCATGCCGCCGGCGCTCGCCGCGATGCCACGAAAGATGTTACCGCCGCCGATGACAACGGCCAGCTGCACCCCCATGTCGATCACTTCGCGGATCTCCTCCGCGATGCCGCCGATGGTCTCGGGGTCGATGCCGTAGCCCTGCTTGCCCGCCAGCGCCTCGCCCGAGATCTTGAGCAGGACGCGGCGGTACGCGGTGGGGGCCTGGGCGTCGGCCATGGGACCTAGTCCGCGCCGACCTGGAAGCGCACGAAGCGCTTCACCACCACGCGCTCGCCCATCTTGGCCGTCGCACCGTCGACCATCTCCTTGACCCTCGTCTTGCCGGTCGCGTCTTTGATGAAAGGCTGATCGAGCAGGCACATCTCCGCGAAGAACTTCTCGAGCTTGCCCTCGATGATCTTGTCGATCACCTGGGGCGGCTTCTTCTGGTCGGCCATCTGCTGGCTGTAGATCTCGCGCTCCTTCTCAACCACGGACCCCGGCACCTGCTCCCGCGAGACGTAGAGCGGGCTCGCCGCAGCCACCTGCATGGCCAGGTCCTTGACCAGTTGCTGGAAGTCGTCGGTACGGGCCACGAAGTCGGTCTCGCAGTTGACCTCGACCAGGACGCCGATCTTGCTGCCCGCGTGGATGTAGGCGTGCACGAGGCCGTCTTTGGCCTCGCGGTGCTGTTTCTTGGCCGCGTCGGCCAGGCCTTTCTTTCTCAGGTGCTCGACAGCGCCCTGGAGATCGCCCTTCGAGGCCTCGAGCGCCGCCTTGCAGTCCATAACGCCTGCCCCGGTGCGGTCCCGGAGTTCTCTTACGAGCTCGGCTGACGATGCCATTGGGGGCGCGCTCCTCAGGCCTGCACCGGGGCTTCGGCCGACGCGGCCATCTCGGCCTCGGTCACCACGGGCATGTCCTTCGATTCCGGGATCTCGTCGGACGCCGCGGTCTCCTTGGCAAGCGTGCCTGCGCCCTCGATCACCGCGTCGGCGATGCGAGAGGTGATCAGCCGCACCGATCGGATGGCGTCGTCATTGCCGGGAATCGGGTAATCGATCCCGGTGGGATCGCAGTTGGTGTCCACGATGGCGACGATGGGGATGGCGAGCCGCCGCGCCTCCTCCACCGCGATCGTCTCCTTCTTGGGGTCGATGATGAAGACGGCTGATGGCAGCCGGTCCAGGTTTCTGATGCCGACCAGCGTGTGCTGGAGCTTCTCGCGCTCCCGCTCGAGCACGATGACTTCCTTCTTCGGCAACCGGTCGTACTCGCCCGTCTCCTTCATCTCGTCCAGCTTCTTGAGCCGCGCGATGGACTTGCGGATCGTGGCGAAGTTAGTCAGGGTGCCACCGAGCCAGCGGTGGTTGACGTAGTACATGCCGCAGCGGCCCGCCTCCTCGAGCACCGTCTCCTGCGCCTGCTTCTTGGTGCCGACCATCAGGAGCGTGCCGCCGCCGGCCGCGAGGTCGCGCACGTATGCGTGCGCCTCACGGAACTTCTTGAGGGTCTTCTGGAGGTCGATGATGTAGATGCCGTTGCGCTCCCCGAAGATGTACTTCTGCATCTTGGGGTTCCAGCGCTTGGTCTGGTGGCCGAAGTGCACGCCGGCCTCCAGCAATTCCTTCATCGTCAGTGCCGCCATCTCATTCTCCTCTTCGGTTGGCCTCCGATCGGGAGCGGCAAGGTCCGTGCCTTGCACTCCCCTGCGGCTCATGCCGCAGGGACCGAAGCTCGCGATCGTGCGAATTAGACTGCCTGTTGCTACGTCGTGTACTTGCCGTTGATCCGAACGTACTCCTCGCTGAGATCCGTTGTCCACACCCGGTCCTGACCGCGACCGAGACCCAGGTCTATGCTGATCGAATACTCTGGCTCCGCCATGAGCGCGCGGATCTTGTCGAGCCGCGCGCCCGCCTTGAGCATGCCCTTCTCCACCAGCGCTTCGTCGCCTACGCTGATCGCTACCTTGTCCTGCGCGACGCGGGCCGGCGACTTGCCCAGCGCCATCATGATCCTGCCCCAGTTGGGGTCGGCGCCGTTGACCGCGGTCTTGACGAGCGGCGAGTTCGCGACCGATCGCGCGGCCAGCAGCGCCTCGCGCCGCGTCCGCGCCCCTCTCACACTCACCTCGACCACCTTTGTCGCGCCCTCGCCATCGGCCACGAGCATGCTCGCGAGCTTCGCCACGACGGCCTCGAACCCGCGCGCGAACTCCCGCAGACCGCGGCTGCCGCGCTCGAGAGGCGCGTTCTCCGCGAGCCCGTTTGCCAGCACCGCGACCGTGTCGCTCGTGGACTGGTCCCCGTCCACCGTGATCCGGTTGAGCGACCCGTCGACCGCCCGCTTGAGCACCCGCGGCAGCGCGTCCGAGGCGACCATCGCGTCCGTCGCCAGGAAGCAGAACATCGTCGCGAGGTGCGGCTCGAGCATGCCCACGCCCTTGGCGATGCCCCCGATCGTGATCGGGCGCCCGCCGATCTCGATGCGGAGGGCCGCTTCCTTGGGCCGCGTGTCGGTCGTCATGATCGCCTCGGCGGCGCTCCGGCCGCCCTGGGGCGAGAGACCCTTGACGAGCTTCGCCAGCGCCGCGCGGATCTTGTCCATCGGCAGCGGCTGGCCGATCACCCCCGTGGCGGCGATCAGCACCTGGGCGGGCTTGATACGCAGGAGCTCGCCGACGGTCTTGGTCATCTCGCGAGCGTCCCTGATCCCCTGCTCACCCGTGCAGACGTTCGAGCAGCCGCTCGAAGCGAGGATGGCCTGGGCCCGGCCGTCGCGGATGTACTCCTGCGAGACGACCACGGGCGCGCCCTTGACCTGGTTGCTGGTGAAGACGGCCGCGGCGCGCGCGGGCGCCGAGGAGTAGACCAGGGCGAGGTCCTTCTTGCCGCTGGGCTTGATGCCGGCCGCCATGCCCGAGGCCAGGATGCCCGGGACGGCCGTGATGCCTCCGTCGAGCCACTGCATGTCCGGCATGCGGACCTACGGGTACACCGGTGGCGCTTCGAGACCCGTCCGCTCGTCCCACCCCATCATGATGTTGAGGTTCTGGACGCCGTTGGCCGAGCCGCCCTTGCCCAGGTTGTCCAGGGTCGAGACGCAGACGGCGCGCCCCGTGCGCGGATCGGAGACGACGGTGACGTCGCAGAAATTGGAGCCGGTCACGCAGCGGGTTGTCGGCCGCTCACCCTCGGGCAGCACCCGAACGAAGGGCTCGCCCGCGTAGAACTCTCGGTAGAGGGCGAGAAGATCGGCCGTGCCCGCGCTCTTGGCGAGCGGCACCGATGCCGTGGTAAGGATCCCGCGGTTGAGCGGCACGAGATGCGGCGTGAAGCCGACCACGACGGGCTTGCCCGCCAGAGCCGAAAGCTCCTGTTCCATCTCCGGCGTGTGGCGGTGAGTCCCGATGGCGTACGCCTGCACGTTCTCGTTGGCCTCGGCGTAGAGGTACATGGGGTCGATCGTCCGCCCCTGAGCTCCCGCTCCCGTCACGCCCGACTTGCCGTCTATCACGATGCCCTCGACCCGCCCGAGCCCGCTCTTGAGCAACGGCGCCGTCGCCAGGATCGCGCCCATGGCATAGCAGCCGGGGTTGGCCACGAGCGAGGCGCCCGAGATGGCCTTCCGGTACAGCTCCGGCATGCCATACACGGCTTCCCCGAGCCCCGCGGCGTCGATGTGGCCCGCCTTGTACCAGGTCGCGTAGAGCGCTCCGTCGCGCAGCCGGTAGTCGGCCGAGAGATCGATGACCTTGCGGCCGTGCTTCCGGAGGACGGGTACCGCGCGCTGGGACTCCATGTGCGGCAGCGCGAGAAAAACGAGGTCGGCCTCGTCGCTGATGCGCGCGGGGTCGAGCTCGCTGAAGACCAGCGTTGAGAGGCCGCGCAGGTGCGGGAAGACCTTGTCGAGCCGCTGGCCGGCCAGTCGCTCGGATGTCACCGCGACCAGCTGGAGCTTCGGGTGGACGCAGAGCAGGCGGAGGGCTTCCGCCCCCATATAGCCGCTCGCCCCCGCGACCGCCACGCGCAGCACGGCGCCTACCGCTTGGAGTACTGGAACTTCGACCGCGCGCCCGGCTGGCCGTATTTCTTGCGCTCCTTCATCCGCGGGTCGCGCGTCAGCAAGCCCGCCCGTTTGAGAGCCGGCCGCAGGTTGACGTCGAATTCGAGCAGCGCCCGGGCGATACCGTGGCGCACCGCGCCTGCCTGTCCCGTCGGGCCCCCGCCGCCCACGTTGATGGTAGCGTCCAAGGTCCCAACGGTATTCGTCAACTGGAGCGGCTGCGCGATGATCATGCGCAGTGTCTCCCGTGGGAAGTAGTCCTCGAATAGACGGCGGTTGACCAGGATCCGGCCCCCGCCCGGCCGGAGCCATACGCGCGCCACCGACGTCTTCCGCCTGCCCGTACCGTAGAACTGCGTCGCTGCGGCCATTCGCTCTCCTCTTGAACCCTGCGTCAGTTCTTGGTCCGGCCGCCGATCGGCATTGGCTCGGGCTTCTGCGCGGCGTGCGGGTGATCGGATCCCCTGTAGACCTTGAGCTTGCGTGCCATGGCCCGGCCGAGGCGCCCCTTGGGGAGCATACCCTGGATGGCCCACTCGACCACGCGCTCCGGATGGCTCTTGAGCATGCGCTCCGCGCTCACCTCGCGCAGACCGCCGATATAGCCGGAGTGCCACCGGTACATTTTGTCGGTAAGCTTGCGTCCCGTCAGGTGGATCTTCTCGGCATTGATCACCACCACGTGGTCGCCCACGTCGAGGTTTGGAGCGAACGTGGGCTTGTGCTTACCGCGCAGCACGTGCGCCACGCGGCTGGCCAGCCTTCCCAGTACCTTGCCACTGGCGTCCACCACGAACCACCTCCGGTCGATCTCGTCTTCCTTCGGCATTACCGTCGCCATGATCTCAGTCCTTCTCCCGCTTTAGAAGTCAGCTACTTGGCGTTCGCCCTTCCGCAAATTGTCAGCGGGTAATGCTATAGGAAATCCGCAACCGAGTCAACTGTAGTGCGCACATCCGCACATCCAGGGTTCCGGCAAACAGGGTTCCGGCAAGACCGACGGCCCATAGCCGCCGTCGTGCGCTGGGGGAGAGTTCAGCGCCTTTTCCTACTCTCCTCCGCGGATTCCAGGGTTTCGGGACGACTACGACGTGGCCCTGTTTCTGGCTATGGATCTCTATAGGATTGCCCTGGCCGCCGTGTATCATAGCCCGCTGGGAGGACATCCGGTGCAAAGAGTGCACGGCTACCGCGGTTTGCTCGCGGCGCTGGGGCTTGTGGGGGGCACGCTGTCGGGATGCGCGGCCGCCATCAAACAGGCCGACTGCTATCCCCACATTTACCTCGACTCCCGCTACGCGATCCGAGGCACCTCCCTGGCGGCGGCCCCCACCCTGCGGGACGGCACCTGCTACCACTTCGTCAACAAGGACGGCCGCATCGTCCGCGTGGACTACCGGCTCGACGGTACGCTGAGTCCGGACCCCACCTCCGGCGTCGCCACGATCCGGGTCGAGCACGCTGGCGCGGCCGAGAAACGGGTGTTCCTCGATGCCGGTGGCCGGCCGGCGCCCAACCTCGACGGGATCTACGCGGTCATGCTCACATACGACGACAAGGGCGATCCGCTCGAATGGAGGAATCTTGGCGCTGACGGTCAGCCCAAGGAAGCGAAAGACTCGGGTCTGGCCATCTTTCGCTGGCAGGTCAATCCGCAGGGACAGGCAATCGAAGAATCGCACTTTGGGGCGAACGAGGAACTGAAGGCCGACCGGCGCCTGGGCGTCGCCATCATCCGGTGGCGGTATGACCCGGACGGGAACACCGTGGAGGAAAGCTACTTCGGCGTGGACACACGGCCAACCCTGGATCGGCTCCGGAGCGTGGCCGCCATCCGCTGGCAGTACGGGTCAAGCGGGAGGACGGTCGAGGAGAGCTACCTCGGATCGAACGGGCAGTTGAAAGAAGACAAGAATCGCGGTGTGGCCATGGTCCGCTGGCAGTACGACAGCAATCTGAACACGCTCGAAGAGCGCTATTTCGGAGCCGACCAGCGGCCCAAGGCCGACCGCCGCGTGGGCGTGGCCATCATCCGCTGGCAATACGACCCATACGGGCGCGAAACGGGCACCTCCATGTTCGACATGAACGAGAGGCCGATCTCGCGCTCCCGTTAGCCACGAACCTCGACGGGGTCGCTTCTTCCATCGCCTTCACAGCGGAGTGCGGTCGCGGCCTAAGGCTCCTGCTCCACTGTAAACGTGGTGCCCTTCGGAGTGGTGCTGAAGCGCACGAGGTAACGAACGGGCATCCCGCATCGGTCGTCGGTCTTGGTGGAGATCGGCGCGACCGACCTCACCCCGCTGTGAAGGCGCTGGAGCGTCCATCGCTCTACCCACTGCCCGCCGATAGGCCGTTCACCCTCCACCGCAGCGCCTTCCAAGGGCTGCAGTACCTCCGAGTCGATGACCTTGCGAGCGTCGCATGTCCCTTCGGCCCCGGCTGCCGGGAAATCTCTCTGGGAAAGGAATCCAAGCACGTCCCGCTGCAGGATCAAATCCGCGATGGTCGTGCCGGGAACCGTAGCTGTCTCGCGCGGCTGCACCTCGAGCTCCATGGTGACGTCGAGATCTCCGTCGGCCGCCCGGGCGAACTTGACGAGGTAGGGGACCAGAGATCCGCAGCGATCGACCGTCCAGCGCTCGGTCCACCGCGCCGACACCCGCTGACTCCCCTGCTCGACAGCCCCCACCACTTCGGTGGTGCTAACACTCCGGCTTCTACAACTTGGATCGCCTCCCATTTTCTCGGACGAGTCCAACGTCAAAAGCAGTTCCGAGAGCGGCGCCTCGCGCTTGGTCTGCCCTTGGAGGCCCGTGCAGCCACCGAGAAGAAACAGAGGCACGAGGAGGAGCGACGACACAGACGGCCACCCCCCAAGCCGCCGCCGCCCCCGCGCGTTCCAACCTGGGGTCTGGCTCACGGTGTCTTCAGGCCGGGAGAGCGGCTACTTCCTCCAGGCGCCGGTCGAGGTGCCCTCGTTGACTCCGACCTCGGGCTCAACCGCGGCCGTCATGGTCTTGTCGCCGTCGGTGAACACCCACATGATCGTACCGCGGGCCGCTGCGACAGCTGTCGGTGTAGAAATCGCGAAGTTCGATTGGCGGGCTCGCGCCAGCGCGACGGCGGCCTGTGCGATCGTAGCGCGCACCTTGCCCATGGCGAGGTGCAGGAGCACGAGCCGGCTCCGGTTCTGCGTGTCGAATTCCATCTTGGTCATCAACAGCCGGCTGTTTTCCGTGAGCAGCACGGTGCTCGTGTCGGGCAGCGCCAGTTCGGCAGAGGCACCCGCATACGCCCGGATGTCATCACCTTCGGCCAGCGGAGCCCCGATCACCGCGGGGATCCACTGAGTCTGCCCCTTTTGGAGGACCTCGACGCGCCCGATGACGCGCTTGATCTCGGCGGTGGACGCGCCCTGCTGAGCAAAGACGGGCCTGGTCGAGACGTGCAAGAGAATAAGCCCGAGCCCCGCCACCGTGACGAACCGGAGAGCGGTATTCAGACGCGGTAGACGCATGACGAACCCTCGCCACCGGCTCCTTGCATCGGATCTGTGCGCTCCAGCCCTGCCCGGTCTCCGGAGCCTGATACGCCCGAGAGGCATGCCGTATTAATATGCCGGAGCCGGCCCGTTGTCAACAGCTGACCGCGCGCACGAAGGCCGGCGCGCGCGGGTCGCCCGGGTTATCGTAGCGGCTATGACCACCTGGGATACCTTCGACAGCCGGCTGACGGCGAAGCGCCGCGGAATCGTGGAGGGCTTTCTCGATTTCCTCAGGCACAACACCGTGAGCCAGAACCCCGAGGGCGTGCGTGCGGGCGGCGAATGGTTGGCTGCTCTCATGCGCAGACGCGATCTCGAGGCGCGAGTGCTGGAGACCGGCGGCGGGCCGGCGGTTTTCGCCGAGCGGCGCGCGCCCGGAGCAAGACGCACCGTGCTCGTGTACTGCCACTACGACACCAAGCCCGCTCCCGCCAAGGAGTGGTTCCAGCCCTCGCCCTTCGAGCCCGTCTTCCGGAAGGTCGGCGATGCCGACGACTCGCCGTCCGTGTCCTTCGACGGCGTGCCCACCGAGGCCCTCGCAGACTGGCGCGTCTATGCCCGGGGCGCCTCTGACGACAAGGGGCCCATCTGGAGCCATCTCGAAGCCCTGGCCCTGATGGATGAACTCGGTCTGCCCCCCAAGGTGAATCTCAAGTTCATCTTCGACGGCGAGGAGGAGATCGGCAGCCCGTTCTTCGGCCCGTTGACGGAGAACCACAAGGACCTCCTGAAAGCGGACCTCGTCCTCGTCACTGACGGCCCGAAGCACGGCAGCGGCAGGCCGACCATCAGCTTCGGCGCGCGGGGCGTCCTCAAGTTCGAGATGACGATCGAGTCCGCGCGGCGCGACCTCCACTCGGGAAACTTCGCCGCGCCCAATCCCAACTGGCGGCTGGCGGGACTCCTGTCGAGCATGGCCGCGCCCGACGGCACGCCCCTCATCGA
Organism: Candidatus Rokuibacteriota bacterium; assembly: GCA_016179165.1. GTDB lineage: Bacteria > Methylomirabilota > Methylomirabilia > Rokubacteriales > CSP1-6 > AR37. The sequence goes on from JACORX010000282.1 coordinate 16,901, forward strand.
AGGCTTCGAAGACGGCGTGGCTCCGCCGACCCAGGCCGAGCGGGAGCTGATGGCGCGCTTTCCGCTCGATCTCCATGGGCTCGAGCGGGAGCTGGGCGTCAGCCTGCCGCAGGACTACCTCGAGAAAATCATGTTCCACCCGACGCTCACCATACGGGGCCTGGAGAGCGGATTCGTGGGCGCTGAGGCCAACACCATCATCCCGCACAAGACGACGGTCGCCATCGACATCCGCATCGTCAAGAACCAGAAGATCGAGACCGTGTACCAGTGCGTCCTAGATCACATCCGGGCGCAGGGCTTCGAGGTCATCGAGGGGACGGACGCGCCCCTGCCCGATCATCTGCGCGGGCGGGCAGTGCGCGTGTCAGACAAGGGCGGCTACGACCCGGCCAAGACATCCGCCGAACTGCCGATTTGCCGTGAGGTCGTCGAAGCCGTTGAGAGAGCGCACGGAGGGCAGCAGGCCGTCGTCACGCCGACCATGGGCGGCAGCGTGCCCATCTGGGCCTTCACCGACATCCTGCGGCTGCCGACCATCCTGGTCCCCTACGCGAACGCCAACAACCGCCAGCACAGCCCCAACGAGCACCTGCGGCTGGACCATCTCTTCCAGGGCGTGCGAACCACGGCCGGGCTCCTTCAGGACCTCGGCAACTGACAGGCGCGGTGCCGGGTCGAGTGACGAGTCAGACGAGGCCCGAGGGACGCGGCGACCCGAGGCGTACGTGTCTGTACGTTGAGGGTCGCCGCCGACCAAGAACGAATTATGGCGAAGTCAATCGGCCCGGCACTACGTAGGTAGCCACCAGTGGCGGCCAACCTGGCCCATCAGGGCGTCGGCGGCGGCGGGCCCCCAGGAACCGGCGGCGTAGTTCGGGAAATCGCGCGGCGTCACGGATGCCCAGACATCGAGGATCGGCGTCGCGATCCGCCAGGCCTCCTCGACCATGTCGGCACGGTGGAAGAGCGTCGAGTCGCCCACCATGCTGTCATAGAGTAAGCGCTCGTACCCCGTCGCCGCGCTCGTTTCCCCGAACTCCTTGTAGCTGAACTGAAGCTTGACGGTGTTGAGCTCCATTGTGGGTCCGGGATGCTTGGCCTTCATCTGGATCTCGATGCCTTCGTCGGGCTGGATGTGGAGCACCAACCGGTTGGGGTCGATCTGGCCCTCACGCTGGCCGAAGAGCAGGAGCGGCGGCCGCCGGAACTGGATCATGATCTCCGTGTCGCGCCGTCCAAGCCGCTTGCCCGACCGCAGGTAGAAGGGCACGCCGGCCCACCGCCAGTTCTCGACCTGGAGCGCCAGCGCCGCGTACGTCTCCGTGTTGGAGTCGGGCGCGACCTTGGGCTCGCTCCGGTAGCCGGCAACGGGCTGGCCGCCGATCACCCCGGGCCCGTACTGGCCGCGCACCGCTTGCTTCAGCACCTCCTCGGGTTTCATCGATCGGATGGCCTTGAGCACCTTCACCTTCTCGTCGCGGACGGCGTCGGCCTGGAACGAGGTCGGCGGTTCCATGGCGACGAGGTTCAGGAGCTGGAACATGTGGTTCTGGACCATGTCCCGGAGGACGCCCGCCTTCTCGTAGTAGTTGCCGCGGTCCTCGACGCCCACGGTCTCGGCGACCATGATCTGGACGTGGTCCACATAGCGGCGGTTCCACACGGGCTCGAACAGCCCGTTGGCGAAGCGGAATACCATGATGTTCTGGACGGTCTCCTTGCCCAGGTAGTGGTCGATGCGGTAGATCTGACTCTCGTCGAGGACCGCGCGCAGCTCCGCGTTGAGCGCGCGGGCCGAGTCGAAGTCGCGCCCGAAGGGTTTCTCGATCACCACGCGCCGCCAGGCGTCGTCCGACTGCCCGGTCAGCCCCGCTTCGCCCAAGCGCTTGACGATCCCGCCGAAGAAGTCTGGCGGCGTGGCGAGGTAGAAGAGGACGCTGCCTCCCGTGGCGTGGACGCGCGCCACATCCTTGAGGAGCGCGCCGAGCTTGCTATAGGTCGCCGGGTCGGTGAACTCGCCTGCCTGACAATAGAGCGCGTCCCCGATCTCCTTCCACAGACCGTCGTCCACCGAGCGCGTCGCGAACTCACGGATGTCCTTGGACTGCTCTTCGCGGAACTGCTCGTGGCTCTTCTCCTTCCGCGTCACGCCGACGATGGCGAGCTGGCGCGGCAGGAGCCCGGCGACCTTGAGGTTGTAGATCGCGGGCAGGAGCTTGCGCTTGGTCAGGTCCCCTGCGGCACCGAAGATGACGATGGCGCACGGGGGCGAGGGCCTGAGCCCTGCCGGCTGGGACACGACGCTACGACCGGCCGCGCCGGAGCTCGTCAAGGAGCAGGCTCCGCAGCCGGGCCTTCATCTCCGCGGCCATCTCGACATGCTCCGCGCGACCGGTCCCCTCCACGGTGTTCCGGTAGGTCTCAGGGTGCACGCGGCAGTGTAGAGACGCCGCGGAGAAGGTGTCAAGCAGAGGCCCGGCGGCGCTCATGTCGTTTCCATGAGTGCTGCGAGACGCGCCGCGCCCCAGAGCGGGGCGCGCGGGTCCAGCGCCAACCTCACGGGCACGGTGGAGAGCAGGGAATCGAGGCGCCCTTTGTCGCGGAACGCCGCCGTGAAGCGCCCGTCGGCAAGCTTGGCCTGGATCTTGGGCGCGATGCCGCCGCCCACGACGAGTCCGCCCAAGGCCAGGGTCTCGAGCGCGAGGTTGCCCGCCTGGGCGCCGTAGATCGAGACGAAAAGGTCGAGGGCCTCGGCGCAGACGGGATCGTGGCCCAACAATCCCACCTCACCCACCACGCCGCCGGCGTCCTCTCGCTGAAGCCGCGCGCGCAGCCAGTCCGGCGCGGCATGCGCCGCGCGCGTCTGGAAGAATCGGTAGATGTTGGCGAGACCCGGGCCCGAGAGCACGCGCTCCCAGCTCACGTGGCCGAACTCCGCACCGAGGAAGCGCAGGAGATCCATCTGGAGCTCGTCCCGCGGGGCGAAATCGGCGTGCCCACCTTCGGATGGTACGACGCGGTACCCTTGCCCGTCCGGCACCATGCATGCCTGGCCGAGGCCGGTCCCGGCGGCGATCAGCGCCATGTTGCGTCCTGGGTTGGGCGTGCCCGGTTGGAGGATGAGGAACTTTTCCGGCGGCAGCGTGAGGACGCCGTGGGCGGCCGCTTCGAGATCGTTGACCAGCCGTACGGGGGCGTTCGCGGCCGCCGCGAGGCGACGCTCGTAGATCTCCCACGGCAGGTTCGTGCCGGCGCAGCGCCCGTCCACGACGGGGCCTGCGACGCCGACGCAGGCGGCGTTCACCTTGAGCCGCGGCACGCCCAGGAGGAACGCCTCGACGGCGCTCTCGAGGCTTTGGATCTCGCGGCTCGGCAGGGTCGCTTCGCGGACGATGGACATGCCCTGCGCGGGATCGAGAACGGCCAGGACGATCTTGGTGCCCCCGACGTCGCCGGCGAGGATCATGGCGGGGAGTAGCCGGCTACTCCCTGCTCCGGTGGAGCAGCTTGGCCACGAGGCCCGTCCAGCCCGTCTGCTGGTCGGCGCCGTTGCCGGCGTGGAAGGACTCGTGGACGAGAATCAAACCCGCCAGCGAGCGGACCTTCATCCGTTCCCGCCGGCCCCGGCGGTTCGCCCCGCGAGCCGTTCCAGGACGAACCGCCGCGTGTGGCGCGGCCCGCCGTGAGGCCCAGCCGCGAGGTCGGCCTTGAGCCGTACCAGATCCGCCGCCGTGTCCACGTCGTACCACGCGGGCAGTGTGACCGCATTGAGTCCGAGAGCGCGGGCCCGCCGCAGGGTCTCCTCCAGCACGGTCGGCGTGCTCCACCGCATGCCCTCGAAAAGCTCCGGGTGGAGCCGGCGCAGGCCTATCAGGTAGTAGCCGCCGTCCTCGCTGGGCCCGAGCACGAGGCCGCGCCCGCCACCGCTCATGACGGCCACGGCGCGCTCGAGGCGCTCCGTCGGCAGCGTCGGCGTATCGCTGTCGATCAGGATGGCGGCATCACAGCCGTTCCGGAAGATCTCGACACAGACGGCCGTGAGCCGCGCCGTGAGATCGGCGCCCCGCTGAGGCAGCAGCGTGAAGCCGGGAGCGAGCGCCTCGAAGACGGCCGCCGCCTGCGCCGGCGCATAGGCGAGAACCGGCTCCACCCCCGCCACCTGCCGCGCCTGGGCGATCTTGTCCAGCAGGAAGCAGCGGTAGAGCTCCGCGGCGTCGTCCGGGGACAGCGGCGGGCAGAGCCGCGTCTTGACCCGCCCCGCCTCGGGCGCCTTGGCCATGATGCAGAGGGCGATGCGCGTGCCCATCGATCGAGCTTACCTCGCCGCGGTGGGTTGGACCACGCGCGGTGGGACGCCGGCGGGGTCCGACCGGATTCTCTGCCGCGCGTTGGCGGTCAGCCCGCCTTGCGGAGCAGGTAGATGGCGGTATGGCGGATAGAAGCCACGGGGCGCGAGCCGCCGGCGACCAGTAGAAGGTCTGCCTCGACGAACTCGTGCCCTTTCTTTTCGAAGAGGCTCTGGATCCGCCCGCGAATCTCGAGCCGCTCGCCCACCCGCGCCGCGCTCCAGTGCTGGCCGCGGCTCTCGACGTGGATCCACGGGCTCATCCGCACATTGCGGTCCAGAGCGCGGTTGGACAGATCGAGATGGATTCCCGGGTGGGCCGGGGCGTCGGCCCCGGCATAGAGCGCCAGCGTCTCGCCGAAGCGGGCGATGAAGTCCCCCGCCGCCCTGCCGTCCAGCTCCAGCTCGGGCGTGCCCAGAACCTTCAGGCTCTCGAGGTGAGCCCGGCTGACCCGCGGTCGCTCGACGGGCACCGGCGCCACGCCGTAGCCACCCACGGCGGGCGGCGGTGGAAGCTGCCCGCGCAATAGCGTCATGGTCGCCGTCCCGCACACCTCGCCCACCGAATTGTGCGCCGCGACCTCGATCGCCACCCCATCCGCGGTCGTCGCCACGATCTTGGCGCGGATGACGGCGGGCTCCTCGTAGTAGATAGGCTTGGCGAAGCGGGTCTCGAATGCCCCCCGATCGAGCCACGGCACCCCCAACGCCTCCACCACCGGGTGCGTCATCCACGCGTAGACGGTGACGCCCGGCACGAGCCCGCCCTTGAAACCGTACTGCCGCGCGAGGTCGTCCTCGTGGATCTTGTTCTCGTGGGGCTCGGTCGGCGCCGGGGCGCTCACGTGGAACTCGGGAAGCGTCATACCGATGGTCAAGGTCTCGAAGGTCATGGTAAAGAGGGTAATGGGTGCCGAGCCCGACCGCAAGCAGCGCCACACGCAGCGATAGGCTAGGGCCCGACAGCCCACTTCATCGGAGGCTCCATGACGCCCGATCGCATAACGATCTCGGTGATCCAGCACCGCCTCGAGTCCATCGTCCAGGAGATGGGCGAGGCGATGCTCCGCACCGCGTACTCGCAAATCCTCAACTCGAGCCGGGATTTCTCGACGGCGGTCTTCGACGGCGAAGGGCGCTTGGCGGCGCAGGCCGAGCACGTGCCCATCCACGTAGGCGCGCTGCCGTGGGCCGTCAAGGCGGTCGCCGAGTACTTCGCGGGGCGCATACGCCCCTCCGACGTCTACCTCCTTAATGACCCGTACCACGGCGGCAACCACCTGCCGGACCTGACCGTGCTGCTGCCGGTCTTTGTCGGCGAGCGCCTCGCTTTCTGGTCCATCAATCGGGCGCACCAGAGCGACATCGGCGGCGCCACCCACGGCGCCTACAACCCGGGAGCGACCGAGATCTGGCAGGAAGGCATCCGCATCCCGCCGCTCAAGCTCTACGACGCCGGACAGCTCCGCGACGACGTGATGCAGATGGTCGCCCTCAACGTTCGCCACCCGGACGACTTTCTGGGCGACCTTCGCGCCATGCTGGGCTCGGCGCGCGTGGGAGAGCGCCGCCTCCTCAAGCTGATCGACGACTACGGCGCCGAGACTGCGACGGCGGCCGTGGGAGAGGTCCTCGACAGCGCCGAGCGCCAGAGCCGCGCCTGCATCCGCGAGTGGAAAGACGGCGTCTACCGCGGGCTCTCCGTCCTCGACGACGACGGACACGGCATCGAGGACATCAAGCTCCGCGCCACCGTGACGAAGAAGGGCGACTCGCTGATCGTGGATCTGACCCACTGCGACCCGCAGGTGATCGGCTTCGTCAACTCCTCGTACCCGAATACGATCTCCGCGGTGCACATGGCGCTGGCCTACCTCCTCGACCCGCGCATCCCGAAGAACGAGGGCACCTTCCGTCCGGTCGAGATCAAGGCGAAGCAGGGCACCATCGTCTGGCCCTATCCGCCGGCGCCCGTGACGCTCGCGACGAATCACTGCGCCCAGGACATCGCCGAGGCGATCATCAAGGCGCTGGCGCCGGCGTGCCCCGAGCGCGCGATCGCCGGGTGGGGGCGGCGCTTCCGCATCGCGCTCAAGGGCGTGAACCCGCGCACGGGGCGCCCGTTCATCTGGCACATGTTCCACGCGCGTCCCGGCGGCGGCGCCACGGCCGTCGGCGACGGCTGGGAGACGGCGGGCGAGGGGCAGGCGGCGGGCGGGATCAAGTTCGGCAGCGTGGAGGTGGCGGAGGTGCGCTTCCCGCTCACGTTCGAGCACCACGAGTTCCGCGCCGGCTCGGGCGGCGACGGCATGCACCGGGGCGGCGTGGGCGCCGTCCTGCGCCTGCGCATGGACATCGAGGAGCCCGCCGTCGCCAACACGGCGGGCGACGGCGTCCGCCACGCGCCCTACGGGCTCCGCGGCGGCCAGGACGGGCTGCCGCATCGCTATCGCCTCCTCTCGCGCGGGCGGCCGGTGCGCGTGCTCAAGACCAAGGAGGTCGGCGTCCCGGTGCGCCCGGGCGACGTGTTCCTCGTCGAGTCCTCGGGCGGCGGCGGCTACGGCCCCCCGTCGAAGCGCGCGCCCGAGGCGCGCGCGCGCGACCGCGCCAACGGCTTCGTCACGGGCCGGAAGCCCCGGTCCCGCTCGGCGAAGCGCCGCAGCTCGTCGGAGCCGCACTAGCCGGACCGGAGACCACGCTGGCTGAGACCGCCGACGTCGTCGTCATCGGTGGGGGCGTCCATGGGGCGAGCCTCGCCTACGCGCTCGCCTCGCGCGGCGTCACGCGCGTCGTCCTCGTCGAGAAGGGTGCCCTTGCGAGCGGCGCCTCCGGGCGCTCGAGCGCGCTCGTCCGCATGCACTACACCAACGAGTGGGATGCGCGGCTCGCCTTCGCGAGCTTCCCCGTGTTCAGGGACTGGCGCGAGATCCTCGGCGGGCCCCCGGTGTTCACGCGCACGGGGTTCGCCTGCGTCGTCACCCCGCCCGACGCGGAGGCGCTCAGGAAGAACGTGGCGATGCTGAGGGCGATCGGGATCAACACGGTCGCCTTGTCTCCCGCCGAGCTCGGGGAGCTGCAGCCCTTCGCCAACGTCGAGGACCTGGGGGCCGCCGCCTACGAGCCCGAGAGCGGCTACGCGAATCCCGCCGCGGTGGTCGAGGGCTTCGGCCGCCGGGCGCGCGAGCTGGGCGCGCGCGTCCTCCAGTGGACCACCGTGACGAAGATCGTGAGGACCGAGAGCCGGGTCGTCGGCGTGGAGACGAGCGCGGGGAGGATCGACGCGGGCGCCGTCGTCGTCGCCGCGGGGGCATGGGCGCCGCGGCTCTGCCGCGAGATCGGGCTCCCGCTGCCCGCGCGGCCGAAGGCCCTCGACCCCGTGCTCGTGACCCGCCCGCCCGAGCTCACCCGGCCGCACCTGATCTTCATCGACCACGCGGCGGGGACCTACTTCAG
>JACORX010000268.1 GCA_016179165.1 Candidatus Rokuibacteriota bacterium
CGGTGTGGGGGGCTGGCCCTTCACCGTACGACTCTTTCATTCGCAACACCTCGCCGGTTTAACCCGGCACACAAGGAGGATCGGATGAATATCCGCATCACGTATTGCGGGGAGTGAAACTATCTCCCCCAGGCCTCCAGTTTGCAGGCCGCCATCAAGACCAGGTACGGCATCACCGCCGAGCTCAAGGAAGCGGCGGGCGGCGTCTTCTTCGTGGACATCGACGGCAAGCGCGTCTGGGACAACCTGGTCACCTACCGGTTCCCCGAGGACGCGGAGGTCTTCGCCGAGATCGACAGGCTCAAGACGTAGCAGCCTCGCGTTCCAACGATCCCCTGAACGCCGGGTGGGCGACGCGGCACAGCTCCCGCGCCCTCCCGGCGTCGCTTTTTCCGCGGAGCGACGCCGTCCCCCACTCGGTCACCACGTAGTCCGCGAGGAAGCGCGGCGTCGTCACCCGCGCCCCCGCCGGCAGCCGCGCCACGATCCTGGAGACCCCGCCCCGGCGGCCCGTGGACGGCAGCGCGATGACCGACCGGCCGTCCGCCGCCTGGCGCGCCCCGAGGACGAAATCGAAGTGCCCGCCGATGCCCGTGACCTGCCGGCCCTCCACGCTCTCGGCATTGACCTGGCCCAGGAGATCCACCTCGATGGCGGAGTTGACCGAGACGAAGTCGCCGAGGGTCCCGACCACCTGCGGGTCGTGGACAATGTCCGAGGGCTCCATGTTGAGCATGGGATTGTCGTGGACCCAGCGGAAGAGCCGCTCCGTCCCCATGATCTCGCAGACGTCCATGCGCCCGCGGTGGAGCCGCTTCCGGGAGTTGTTGATCACGCCGGACTCGATCAGCGGCAGCATCTGGTCCACCAGCAGCGAGTGCACGCCGAGGTCGCGCTTGCCCGCGAACGCCTCCATGACGGCCTGGGGAATCGAGCCCACGCCCACCTGCACCGTGGATCCGTCGGGGACGAGGTCGGCAACCTGTTCCGCGATCCTGCGCTCGACGTCGCCGACGGCAGTGGGCGGGTACTCCGTTAGCGGGTGCTCGGCCTCCGCCCAGCACTCGATCTGGGAGCGGTGCAGGAACGCGTTCCCGAGCGTTCTGGGCATTCGCGGATTGACCTGGGCAATCACCAGCGGGGCGCGCCGGGCCGCAGTGAGCGAGTAGCTGACGGAGACGCCGAGCGAGAGATAGCCCGCGCGGTCGGGGGACGCGCAGTGGACGACCACGGCGTCGGGGGCCCACGCGCCCTCCTCCGCGAAGACGCTGACCGTGTCGTAGTAGCGGATCGGTATGAAGTCGACGTCTCCGCGCTCCTGCGCGTCCGCCAGCTTCGGAGAGTGATGCCAGGTGGCGAAGCGGAGCTTACCCGCGTAGGCGGGCGCCGCGAAGGGATAATCGTCGAGGCGCAGCCCTCCCATCAGCGTCAGCGGAGCGAGACGATCCGCCTGGCGGAGGATCTCCGCGAGCAGCGCGGCCGGGTCGCCGCAGCCGGCCGGCAGCAGGACCTTCATACCGGGGCGGAGGCGACCCACGGCATCGGCCGGCGCGACCTTCTCGAAGGGGCGGGACATGAGGCGCGGGTAGTATAATCGCGCCCGGACAACGCGCACAATCCGAGAGACCCGAGGAGACCCCTATGGCCAAGCTCGTGCAGCCGGTCAATCCGCCCAGCCTCGCCAAGCCCGTCGGCTACTCCCACGGGATCGAGGTCCAGGGCGGCAAGGCGCTCTACGTCGCCGGGCAGGTCGCATTCGACAAAGACGGCACGCTCGTCGGGCCGGGCGACATCGTGGCGCAGTTCAGGCAGATCTGCCAGAACCTGAAAGCCGTGCTGCTGGCCCGCGCGGGTAAACTCAACGACGTCGTGAAGCTCACCATCCTCGTCCTCGACAAGTCGGCGTACAAGGCGCGCGCCAGGGAAATCGGCGCCGTCTACCGCGAGTTCTTCGGCCGGCACTACCCCGCCATGACGTTCCTCGAGGTCAAGGGACTCTACGACGACGACCAGGGCTGCCTCATCGAGATCGAAGCCGTGGCCGTCGTGGACTGAGGGGGCCCGCCATGCCCATCCCCCGCCAGTGGGTCACCACGGCCTTCACGTTCGACGGCTACCGGGTCGCCGCCAACCGTGGTGTGGTCCGGGGCATCACGGTGCGCTCCCGCAACATCGTCGCCAACATCGGCGCCACGATCCAGACGCTCTTCGGCGGCAACATCACGCTGTACACGGAGCTGTGCGAGCGGGCGCGCGAGGAAGCCTTTCAGTTCATGCTCGAGCACGCCGCGGCCGCGGGCGCCAACGCCATCATCGGCATGCGTTACGACGCCAACGACGTGGCGCCGGGCGTGACCGAGGTCCTGGCGTACGGCACGGCGGTCGTCCTCGAGCCTCCGCCGCCCCCGCGGTAGATGCTACGGACCAAGCGCGTCTACGACAAGCCTGAGCGGGCCGACGGGACGCGGGTGCTCGTGATGCGGCTCTGGCCGCGCGGCATCAGGAAGAGCGCCGTCGATCTCTGGCTCAAGGACCTGGGCGCTGACATCGCCAATCTCCGCGCCTTCAAGGCAGGAAGCATCGGCTGGCCCGAGATGCGGCGTCGCTACGTGGCCGGCCTCAAGCGCGAGCCGGCCGCCTCCGCGCTCGGGCGCCTTCGGGCGATGGCGAAGCGGGGCCGCGTCACCGTCCTCTGCTCCTGCGAGGACGAGAAGCGCTGCCACCGGAGCCTGCTCCGCGCCGCGCTCGGGATCATCCTGGCAATAGGCATCCTCACCGCGCCGGCGGCGGCCGAGCACGAGGTCCAGTTCCGCTACACGGTCCTTGGCTTCGTCAAGGACGCTGGCGGCAAGCCGCGCAAAGGGGTCGGGCTCGAGGTCACCCGCCTGAAGACGGGCCTGGCCTACAACGGCGAGACCGACGCTGCCGGGCTCTACGTCATCGTCACCCGCCTGGCCGACGAGAGCCGCGGCGAGGAGCTGCTGGTCCGCGTGGGACCGGCCAGCCTGCGGATCGCCGCCCGCCTCGACCCGGCCGACCACAAGAGCGAGCGGGGCACGCGCGTGGACTTCACGGGCGGCCGGGCAACCGAGCGGCCGGATCTCTTCGCCGAGACCCTCAAGGAATTCCTGAGCAAGTGATGGACAAGCCCGACCCGTTCTATGCCCTGGTGAGGATGGTCGGGCGCTTCTGGGTGTGGTTCCTCTTCCGGTCCGTGGACGTGCGCAACGCGGCCGGCGTGCCGCACCGGGGCCCGGTGCTCCTGTGCATCAATCACCCAAATAATTTCATCGACTCGTTGCTCGTGGGAGCGGTCGTCGACCGAAAGGTCCACTACCTGACGACGGCGGCACTGTTCAGGAACCCGATCATGGCGCGCTTCCTCAAGGCCGTCGGCGCCATCCCCGTCTACCGCCGCCAGGATGACCCCGACAAGATGGACAAGAACGTGGGGACGTTCGACGCCTGCGTCACAATGCTCGCCGCCGGCGGCCTCATCGGCATCTATCCCGAGGGCACGACCCACGCCGAGTCCCGCGTCCAACGGATCAAGACCGGGGCGGCGCGCATCGCCCTCGACTACGAGTCGCGGCGGCGGACGGGTGCCCCCGGCGAGCCCCTCGTTCTGATCCCGACGGGCCTCGCCTTCGACGCGCGGAAGTCCTTCGGGGGAAGGGTGCGCGTCGCCTTCGGCCAGCCGCTGGCGCTGGCGGCCTATCTCGATCTCTACACCCAGGACCCGATGAAGGCCGTCGACGAGCTGACCACGGCCATCCAGTGGACCATGGAGGCGCAGATCGTCCATGTCGAACGGCTCGACCACGCCGCGCTGGTCCGTGAGGTCGAGGGCCTCTACCGCGATCAGCTCGTGGTCGAGCTCCAGGAGGAGCGGGGGTTCTCCACGGGCCGGATCGACACCGTGCGCCTCTCCCGCTCCATCGCGGACGCGGCGGCCTACTTCGAGACGCACGCGCCGGAGCGGCTCGAGGAGCTCCGCCAGCACATCGAGCGCTACCGCGCCACGCTGGCGACCTACGCGATCAAGGACCAGACCGTGCGCGAGCGCCTCGTTCGCCGGCCGGCGCGACGGCGCCTCCAGCGCGGGTGGAAGGCCGCCGTCGGGCTGCCGGTCTTCGCCTACGGGGCGCTGACCAGCGGGCTGCCGTACCTCGTGCCGCGCTGGATCGCCCGGCGCACGGCGACCAAGGAAACCAACTACGCCACGACGCGACTCCTCGTCAGCGTGTTCGCCCTGCCCCTCTGCTGGGGCCTCGAGACGTGGCTCGTCTGGCGCGTCGGCGGCGCGCTCTGGGCGCTCGGCTTTCTCCTCTCCCTTCCGGTGACCAGCATCCTCGCGTACCATTACCTGAGAGGCCTCGGCGGCTTCCGGGCTCAGCTGGGCTTCGGGCTCCTCGCGCTGACGCGCCACCAGACGGCCACGCGGGTCCTCGCCGAGCGCCGGCAGATCATCGCGCTACTCGAGCGCGCGAAGAACGACTACCTCGCGGCCACGAAAGGATCGAGCTTTTGAGCGTCCACCTCCTCGAAGAGATCTCGAGCCCGGCGCTCGACGCGCTGCCGCGTGAGAGCACCGTCGTCATCCTGACCGCGAGCCCGCTCGAGACCCACGGCCCTCACCTGCCCTTAGGCGTCGACGCCTACACGGGGCGTTACTTCGCCCAGGCCATCGCCGAGCGCGTGGTGGCCGAGCGTCCGGGCTGGCACGCCGTGCTGGCGCCGACGCTCCACCTCGGCACCTTCGCCTTCGAGACGGTGGGCACGGTCACCATGAGCCAGCGCGTGGTGCGGGACCTGCTCGTGGACTACGGCAGCGCGCTCGCCCGCGCGGGGTTCCGCCACCTGCTGGTCTCGAACGGCCACGGAGGACCCGGCCACCTGGTCGCGCTCGAAGAGGCCTCGGCCATCGTCTCGC